>CAVKAQ010000142.1:0-4871 GCA_963654225.1 Butyricicoccaceae bacterium
TCTATATCCTTCATTGTAAGTAAGTAGCCAGACTTAGGGTCAGCGGCAAGTCGGTTGCGCATATTCTCGACAGCCCGGTTGAAAAGCGACCGCACCTCCCCGGCGTTGCCGAATGTGCGTGTCCGAGTAAGATACATCTTGCGGAATACATTGCCTATCTGACCTTCCGCCTCGGGGTCAAGACGCAAGCCATCCTTTGAGGAACTTACGAGCCTGCGAAATATTTCAGTCAGCTCATCGGGATTATAGTCGCGGAAGTTGACCGTCACATCAAAGCGGCGCGACAGTCCGGAATTGATCTGCATGAACTCGCCCATTTCCTTGGTGTATCCGGCTATAATCACCACCACCTGGCCACGGCGGTCTTCGGCAAGTTTGAGGATGGTTTCGACAGCGTCTTTGCCATGGCTGTCGTTGCCAAGCTGATAGGCCTCGTCGATAAACAGCACGCCACCCATTGCTTCATCAAACACATCCACGACCTTTGAGGTTGTCCCCGCTACAAATTCCGAGACGAGATCATCTTTTGACACCTCCTTGAGGTGACCCACTGGCAAAGCCCCGATTGCGTTGAGAGCCTCGGCAAACAGACGCGCCATGGTGGTTTTGCCCGTACCCGGATTGCCTAAGAACTGATAGTGGTGCGTCACCCGTGGCGGGCGCCCTGCTTTAACTTCTTCGGCTACAGAGTTGGCAATGGAGCGAACAGCGTTTTTCACCTCCTCGACACCGACGTATCGGTTGAATTCTGCCATTACCTCTGGCAAAGTCTTGGGAATAAACTCTTTGCCACTGACAAACTCAGGGCCGAGAGGTCCCTTGGGAGCATCAAGAGCCGCTATGTCAATTCTGTAGGCCCGCGCCGCGGCATCATGGCCAGCGGCACCGAGAGCCTCATCAGGGTTGCGGCGGTCATTGACAAATATACGACGGAGTTTAGAGGCAGCCTCATCGGTAAGCGTTCTCTGATATTTATCGGCAAGCTGTTGCCGTGCTATCTCCACCAATCCGTCAATGGTAATATCTTCGGTTTCAAAAAAATAATTAATTGCTGATGCCGAATTAGGATTCTCATTGAAGAAATTCCGGAGTCGTTTGTTGCCAGTTATGATAATGACAGGCTTAGTATCGTCTTCGCGCCAACGCCGTGCCAACTGTAGGATATGGTCGAGTTTAGCAACCTCTTCTGCCTCACCTTCGGGCACGAGTTTCTGAGCTTCCTCTATAATCAGAGCAGAATTGGCAAGTCTCTGAGCATGTTTATCAATGTTCTTGATCCAGTTGTCATAATCGACAGGATTGACAACTTCTGCAATAGGACTCTTCAAAATATCCGATTCTGCGAGAGCAGCGGCTATGCTCTGAGCCACAGTAGTCTTGCCCGTCCCCGCATCTCCTGTGATGACAAAACTTAGTTGCATCCTCGCCGAAATATTATTGCGGCGACAGAAGTCGGATTTAGCTCGTGCTTTCGCGACAATATCTTCGAGAGCTTTGCAAATCAGTGTTTTATCGATAAGCGCATCAAGAGGGATGGAGCCTTCTGAAGCGTTTTTCGATGAAGACGGGCTCATCACCTCGCCACACCATTTACAATAGCGTGCCGACGGACGATTGGGTTTATTACATTTCTGACAGTTCACTTTTTACTGAGATTGATTTTTCGAAGATTCTTTTTTGAATTGCAATAGACTCCACGAGCAACAATGCCTTTTTCGGTGGAATACGCGGTGTCTATTCTAAGATATATTGCCGGATTATCGGTCTTTGGTAGAGTTGTGGGGAATGCACTTGCTTTCCCTTGCATTTCCTGAACGGTGGAGCCTGAGCGATATTTGATATCCATGTCGGCTTTCAAGCCTTCGTCGTTGAGCCGATGGAATGTCACTGTAGCCGGGGTCCCCTCAATGTCGCCTCTAAACTTGCCTGTCAGAAGTTCAATGGCTTCAACGGTCTTTTCCTCCGGACAGGAAGACAGGCCGTGGACGGTAAACCAGCAAAGAACTGCACCAAGAAGAGCCATGCCAAGCATATAAAGTGCGCTTTTGCGCACCTCCGGCAGTTCTTTAAGCGCCGTATCTGAATTCTCATCCAACACGCAGACCGGGTAATCATCTGGCACATTGCTAGGAAATACTTTCTCAAGACAATCGAATCGGATGCCGACGAAATAACGGTCAACAGCCTCGTCCCAGTCAAGATCGGTATATCCATCGTTAATTTCATTTTTCGCGCCGAAGAATACTTTCTTGCCAAGGAATATTAGGGCCAACAGCATTAGCCCGAGCACAAGCCACGGCACAATCGTGCCGAGGAATGCGAACGCGAGTTTGATAAGGGCAAAACATATCAAACCGGTTATGCCTGCGATTATGAAACCATAATCTTCGCCGAGCATGCCGAGGAAAACGATACCTCCTATACCAAGTCCCACCCAGTAGCCTACCTTCATAATGCTTTCAGAGAAATCAAGAGCACCCATCTCAACGGTGAGGCACACTCCTATGATAATCATGGCAAGCAGTGGCAGGAATCCGAATATTCCGGCTATCCATCTCCAGACTTTCACTTTGTGCCAGCTCTCACGATTCACCTGCAAAGAGGCCTGAATATCGGCCACTCCATCTTCTGATAGCATGGAATAGGTGCAAGCAGGGAGATTATCCAGCATTTCGCCATAGTCTGACGACAGTCGCAGATAAGATTTCTTCTTATAATCGGCTTTGGGATTTTCCTGATAAAACAGAGCGAGCCAATCAGCCACAACATCCTGCTGAGCGGAATCTAACACACTCAAATCGTTGTCCTCCACATCAGAAGGCTTTGTAAGCGTGAATCCTTCAATAGAGATTGGTGGTACAGAGCCAATAAAACCCGTGGCGAGTTTCGTTTGAGCCACACGGGAGGTATATGGGACGAATTTCCGATTATTGTCATCGGAATTCATGTCGAGGCAATAGGCAATCCAGTCGAGATGCTTCTGATAAATACCTTTTGATGCGAGGTAAGCCCAAAGTCTACTATTCTTATAGTTCTTGGGCAGCCCTTCGAGTATTCCACTGCCCGACTCCTCATTTGTAAGTTCCTTGAAAATTTGCTTTCCGATTTGTTCGGGAGTCGCCAAAAGGCTTGAGGAGATGGGCTTGAAGTCAAAGCCTCGCTCTGGCAAAAGAGTATAGATGATTTGCCAGGCATTTTTTGGCGTTTTCATTGCTTTCCCGGCAAGAGCGGCATTGCGCGTAGCAGCCCACATCAGGAAAGTCTCTGTTGCCATTCCAGGCACATGTCCTTCCTTAAGAGTACCTTTTTCAAGAGCCTCTCCGAGTTCATTGAGGTTATGGATTGGAATTCTCCTCTCACCCGAGAAGAATGGGAAAGGCATCTCGGGATTGAGAGTGAGACATGCAGCATACAAGCCTGCCTGGCGGTTGCCGGGGAATCGGTTTTCGGTGATGTCCTCCATAGCCATAGCCAACTCAGGCCTTTCGATATCGCGGAACCATCCGGCAATCTTGTCGGAATAGAGATATTTCTTGGCCAGGTCACGGTTTGTCCACATCATGTCGCTGAGTTCGCGTGGTGTATGGGCAATCAATCCCTCAGTGGCATTGAAGACAATCTTGAATTCCGATAGGCTGTCGTCTGCCTTCTCCTGGTATATCTTTTCACCCTTCGTCCAACGCACCACGTCTTCAAAGCCTGCACGCACTTCCGGATTACGACGAGTAAGAGCCTTTATAAGACCGAGTGTATGGTCGCTCATCTCCCCACGCCGTGGATAAGGCAGCGTTTCTTCCTGTTTGTCGTGGACGAGTTTGGTCTCGTCGGCCAGGAGTCGGCCTTCGCCCATCCAGAGAGCCATAAGTGCCATTCCCATCGAAAAGAAATCGGCTTTCGGCCCTACATAAGTTGGAGTCCCAGGGATGTAAGTATACATCTCGGGAGCGGCATAAATCTTAGTGCGTCCGTCGTCTGTAACAGTTCTCTTGTCCTTGTCGAGAGTTTTGGCGAGTCCCCAGTCAGTGAGGACAAAATGAGTTTGAGATTGATCGGTAAAGAGGAAATTGGCCGGTTTTACATCCCGGTGCAACACACCGTTGCTATGCGCGAAATCAATAGCCGCAGCCATCTTGCATACAAGTTCTTTCAGCTTCTCTTCATTACCCTGAATATTGATATTAGCAAGCGATCCACCGTCACAACGTTGCATCACTTCATAGTGATATTCGCCTCCGGCCACCTCATCATGCCATACACCATGGGCATAGATATCAACGAGCAGACCGTTGCCTCGAATATCCATAATCCGTTGCAACACAGCATGATTTGGCACTATGCCTTGTCGGTATAGTTTCAGCGCGTAAGGTTGGCCTTCATGTTGGACATCGAATATTATTGCCTCGCCAGACTGATCTGAAATGACGCGATTTACGGTAAAGAGGAGTCCATCAAGCACATACGTAGAGTATACCGGACAATTTGGTTTGCCTCCAGTCTTGGGCATTGGTGCGCCTGTTGTAGATTCCTGAGGTGCTGAGCCCCATTTTCCTCCCGCAGTTGTAGATTCCTGAGGTGTTGAGCCCCAGCCAGGCCGATTAGCCGTGGTAGATTCCTGAGGAGCGTTGCCCCATTTCTTATTCGGTGCCATTATCCATAAATGGTTTTAGCCACTGGTGTGGGTTGGTTTACGAAAATCCAAGTGCCGCCAAGTTCTGGTTCAGCACACTCGCTTGGCTGCTGATGACGGCAGCCACAAAAATTGCATACCCATTCCTGACGAGTGGCTTTCATTTCCACTGTCATTATCTTGCGGGCGCAGAAGAAGTTGCGCTTCTCCTCGGGTGTTGCCGATGGAGGTGGTAGCATTGAAC
>CAVKAQ010000143.1:0-4825 GCA_963654225.1 Butyricicoccaceae bacterium
GTTGAGGTAGGGAAAAATATAATCTGTGGCGGTGGTGGTGTCTATCCTGTAGAGGTCCAAAATTTCCTGCATAACAGGCAGGACCTTTATATCTGTAACTTTGTCCACCTTTTCCATTTGATACCTCAACCTGTCCCCCTCTATATTCTGCCACCTTAACTGCAGGGCATCCCCTAATCTCATACCCTGTGCATACATAGCAAAGAGGTAGAGGTTTCTAACATTCCATAGAGGGGTATATGGTGCAAGGTCTGCCTGTGAGAGTTTCTGCAGTTCCCAATCCTCAAGGCCTACAATAGCGGTGGCGGTTTCCTTTGTCTTACTTTTGAGGTTGGTAGGGATATTCTTTTCTGCCATCAATCCGGCCTCAACTGCCCTGTTGAGTATTGCCCTCAAGGTTTTAAATTCTTTTGCTATAGTGTTAGCACTTAACCCCTTTGTTTTGTCCCTATAGTTAGGCAGGGCCTGCAGATAGTGTTCAAAACCATCCACAAAGGCAGGTGTTACCTCTTTAAAAGTTATATCAACCACTCTGTTGCCCTTTGTAAGATAGGCCTGTAGTTTATTGATAGTTTGCCCCCACCTGTCCTGTGAGCCAAAAGTAGGTAAATTCTCTTTGCACTCTTGAGCAAAGGCCAATAGTGTGGCCTTGTGTTCCTTGCCCTGCAGTTTGGTGGCCACCTGTGAAATTGTAGGTGTACCATCATCATCTGTAAGCCTCTTTTCTATGCTCTTTGCCCTCTCAAGGAACAGGGTAAGAGTATTATTCCAAGCTGTAGCAAATGGCTCACTCTTGCGGACCTGTTCCGCATCCTTATTCCAATCCTTAACCCTTGAGAGTTCCACCTGTGTCTTAACTCTAACATTTCGCCTGTTCTCTGTTAGCCTTAAGTAAATGGGAAATTTGCCTTGCCTGTTGGCGGTGGCCTTTAGTTCATAATGGTAAGTAATCATACTGCATAATCTATTAGTTCAAGGGCAAAGGTAGTAAAAGTTCCCCTGTCTGTTTCACTATTGGTGAAACATTGGTGAAACATTTTTTACTTTTCCTTACTTTCAAAGAAATTGAACTAAAAAGAGAAAACCCCAACAGAGTGGTTCTGTTGAGGTTTTTGCAGGTGTTTGGGTTTCCTTGAAACCCCTTTGAGTGGTCCCAACAGGGCTTGAACCTGTGACCCTCTGATTATGAGTCAGATGCTACTAACCAACTGAGCTATGGGACCAAGATGCAAAACTGGGGTTGAACCCAGTCTTGCAAATATAGACATTTTTCCGGGATTCCGAAAGCCTTCCGGCACCCCGGATGCTGATTTCTATCAGACTTTGATTTCAACTTCAACTCCTGAAGGCAACTCGAGCTTCATAAGAGAATCGACTGTCTTTGCATTTGACTCGTCGATGTCGAGAAGTCTGCAGTAAGAGTTGAGTTCGAACTGCTCGCGTGACTTCTTGTTGACGAAGGTCGAGCGGTTCACAGTGAAGATCTTAGTGCTTGTAGGAAGAGGAATCGGTCCGCAAACCTTAGCACCGGTAGAAGTCACTGTTTCAGCGATCTTCTTTGCTGACTTATCAAGCAGCATATGATCGAATGATTTGAGCTTTATTCTGATTTTCTGACTCATATCAATACTCTTTTTACCGTTAATAATTATTCGTCGTCATCAGCTGACTTGTAACCGCTCTTCTCGATAACTTCCTTAGCCAATGCTGCAGGAACTTCTGCATAGTGGTCGAAAGTCATTGTGCTGGCAGCACGTCCAGAAGACAATGTTCTGAGAACTGTTACATAGCCGAACTGCTCTGAGAGCGGAACGAATGCCTTGATGATTCTTGCGCCGTTGGCTGTAGAATCCATAGCATTGATCTGACCTCTACGACGGTTCAGGTCACCTACGATATCACCCATATACTCTTCCGGAGTAACAACCTCAAGGCTCATAATAGGCTCGAGGAGAACCGGATGCGCTTTAGGGCAAGCGTGACGGAATGCATTGCGGGCGCAGATTTCGAATGAAAGCTGGTCAGAGTCAACCGGATGGTAAGAACCGTCGAGGAGAGTAACCTTCAAAGAAGGGACCTCGTATCCTGCGAGACAGCCGTTTGCCATTGCAGACTCGAAACCTTTCTGTACGCAAGGAACATATTCCTTAGGCACGTTTCCACCCTTGACCTGGTTATCGAACTGAAGTCCGGTAACGCCCTCGTCAGCAGGGCCGATTTCAACAACGATATCTGCGAATTTACCACGACCACCAGTCTGCTTCTTGAAGAGCTCACGATGCTGAACTGTAGTGGTGATAGCCTCTTTGTAGTTAACCTGAGGTGCACCCTGGTTGATTTCGACACCGAACTCACGGCGAAGACGGTCAACGATGATGTCAAGGTGAAGCTCACCCATACCGCTGATGACTGTCTGGCCTGTCTCGTGATCTGACTTGACTGTGAAGGTAGGATCCTCTTCAGCAAGTTTTCCGAGAGCTACGCCGAGTTTCTCGAGGTCAGCCTGAGTCTTAGGCTCAACAGCGATTCCGATAACCGGATCCGGGAATTCCATTGCTTCGAGAGTAACCGGATGGTCTTCAGCGCAGATTGTATCACCTGTACGGAGATCCTTGAAACCTACTGCTGCGCAGATATCACCTGCCTCAACGAAATCGATAGGGTTCTGGTGGTTAGAGTGCATCTGATAAAGACGTGCAACTCTTTCCTTCTTTCCTGTACGTGTATTAAGCACGTAAGAACCTGCATCGAGATGTCCCTGGTAAGCTCTCACATAAGCAAGACGACCTACGAACGGGTCAGTTGCAATCTTGAATACAAGACCGGCGAAAGGCTTGCTTGCATCAGGTTCAACTTTGGTCTCCTCACCTGTTCTAGGATCTGTACCTTTAACGGCACCGATATCGATAGGTGAAGGCAGGTAACGGATGACAGCGTCAAGAAGGAACTGAACACCCTTATCCTTGTATGAAGAACCGCAAGTAGCAGGAACGATCTTCATTGCGATTGTACCCTTACGGATAGCAGCGATGATTTCTTCCTTTGTTACTGAATCAGGATCTTCGAAGTATTTCTCCATAAGAGCGTCGTCGCACTCTGCTGCGGTCTCGATAAGTTTGTCTCTCCAAAGCTCAACCTCACCCTTCATATCCTCAGGGATAGGAATCTCGTGATAGTTCTGAAGCTTGGTATTGTCGGCCTCGTACTCGATAGCTTTTCTGTCGATAAGGTCAACGATACCCAAGAACTTATCCTCTGCACCGATAGGGAGAGAGATAGGTACTGCTGTAGCGCCGAGTTTGTCCTTGATATCCTTCACGCAACCGAGGAAGTCCGCACCGACGCGGTCCATCTTGTTGACATAAGCGATTTTAGGAACACCGAATTTGTCAGCCTGACGCCAAACGGTCTCAGACTGCGGCTGCACTTTACCTACAGCATCAAAAGTAGCGATAGTTCCGTCAAGCACACGGAGTGAACGCTCTACCTCAACGGTGAAGTCCACGTGGCCCGGAGTATCGATAAGGTTCAACTGATATACATTCCCGTCATAATGCCAGAAGGCTGTGGTTGCAGCAGAAGTGATGGTGATACCTCTTTCCTGCTCCTGAACCATCCAGTCCATAGTAGCGCCGCCATCGTGAACCTCACCGATCTTGTGAGTCTTTCCTGTGTAGAACAGAATACGTTCAGATGTGGTAGTCTTACCGGCATCAATGTGCGCCATGATACCGATGTTTCTGGTAAATCTAAGATCTCTTTTTGCCATTTTACGCGGGAATTAGAAACGGAAGTGAGCAAATGCCTTGTTGGCCTCTGCCATTTTGTGCATATCTTCTTTTCTCTTGTATGCGCCACCTTCATTGTTGTAAGCGGCTACGATTTCAGCGCACAGTTTTTCTGCCATCGAGTGGCCGGAACGCTTACGTGCAAAGAGTATCAAGTTCTTCATTGAAAGTGAAATCTTTCTCTCCGGTCTCAACTCTGTTGGCACCTGGAAGTTAGCTCCACCGACCCTGCGGCTCTTTACCTCAACCTGCGGGGTTACGTTCTCGAGAGCTTTCCTCCAGATATCTAGAGGAGCCTTGTCAGAATCTTTCATCTTCTCGCCTACCATATCAATGGCATCGTAAAAAATAGAATACGCGATACTCTTCTTCCCCTGCAGCATAAGATTATTCACGAAACGGGTTACGTTTGCATCGTGAAACTTAGGATCAGGAAGTAGAATCCTCTTTCTAGGCTTCGTTTTTCTCATTTTTGTGAAAAATTAAAGTGAAAATTGGTAATGAAAATTACTTCTTAGATTTCTTTGGTCTCTTGGCTCCGTAGAGTGAACGGGACTGTGTCCTGCCTTCTACACCAGCTGTATCCAAAGCTCCTCTAAGGATGTGGTAACGTACACCAGGGAGGTCCTTTACACGACCGCCTCTAACAAGCACGATTGAGTGCTCCTGGAGGTTGTGACCTTCGCCTGGGATGTATGCGTTGACCTCTTTTGCATTGGTGAGACGTACACGGGCAACCTTACGCATTGCTGAGTTAGGTTTCTTAGGTGTAGTAGTATACACACGTACGCAAACACCTCTCTTCTGAGGACAAGCATCCAGCGCACGAGACTTGCTCTTCACAGCAAGAACCTCGCGTCCTTTGCGAACTAATTGTTGAATTGTTGGCATAAATGATTGAAAATCTTTAATTTATGTTACTTCCCCCAATTTTGGGGACTACAAATTTACACATATTTTTTTTATTGACAATAATTTGGGCGTTTTTTGAAATTTCCTCAGAAATTCAGCTATAGCCTGACTTTATTCAGCTGAGA
>CAVKAQ010000144.1:0-4753 GCA_963654225.1 Butyricicoccaceae bacterium
GCATAATTCCGTCTGCTGTGGCGATTTCACCATCGAACCGACTTTCAATATCTGCAATCATTTTGCTTGACAGCTCAAGCTCCTTGTCAGTTATGCCCGCAGCTTTCTGAAGTTGGGCTTGTTTTCTTTTTGCCTCATCAAATCTTTCACGGACTTCCTTATCATTATCTGCCTCACTACGAGTACCGACTTCTATCTCCTTCTCGATAGACTCACCTATTACCGGGAAATTGGCCTCAATAGTCATTATCTGCGAACGGTCAACCTTAATTGTAATATCAATGTCACTGTTTTCCGGGATGAGTGCAGGCACGTCGTCGCCTGTAATCACCACATCAAAAACATGGTCATTGTAAATCGCACTGGTTCCCTCGGCATTGCTCTCGCCAATATAGATAGGTATAACGAGCCTGTCTTCTGCAATTCCAGGACGAATTTTCTTGGCTGTTTTCAGGCCATTGCGAACGCCAACAGCTGGAAGTTGTTTATTCTTCTCTAATCCCTTAAGTGGCACAAACACATCTTTGTCGTTATCTTCATCGTGGGCTTCTATTCCGATGTTTCGAGGTAAAATAGCACTGCCAACGACAGTTCCTTGAATAATATTGATTTCCGATGGAAAGCAAGAAATAACTGAACCTTTATCGTCATAGGCAACTATTGCAAACGAATTCGCTTTACCTTCATTTAATTGACACTCAATAACATCGCCAATTTCATTTACTTCTACTTTCCCGCTGGCCCAGGCTTTATCTCCTCTCACCAAGTCCACATAGACCTTTGAAGGAATCGTTCCGGTACAATCATTCTTCAGAAGTTTAACAGTCACAAACTCTATGGTTTCCACAGAACTTGAGTTAAACTGCACATCAAGAGCAATCGTTCCTGATTTGATTTCTTCAGTCGCCTGGCTGTCTATGCCTGACGCGTAAAGAGCAGCGCCCTTTGCCACAGCTGTCATCGGATCGATACTGGTATCCACATTAGGCGTTACCTGTTCTTTAAGCAATTGTCGAAGAACAGGAGAATATGTCGGGCCACCGACCAGAATAAGAGTGTCCAGTTTACCAACAAGGTTATTTCTTTCAATCAGTTTCTTAGTGATATCTACAGCCTTCTGGAAGATAGGTGCAACGACCGGCTCGAGTTGTTGTTTTGTGATGACCATATCAAGTTCGATAGGTGTGCCTTCATCATCATCTCCAAACTCATCTAACTGGGACATAATATCGCACTTATCCTTGAAAGATAGCTGATTTTTAGCTTGCTCGGCATAGAATTTCATCGCATCTCGAAGAATCTGGCGTTTCGAGTCATCTGCAAGAATCTCATCAATAACAAAATTCTGCTGAATATATGGAATGATAATCTCGTCCACCACAGCATAATCCAGATTCTTGCCGCCGAGATAATTATCACCCTCGGTATCAATTACCTGCATAATTCCATCCTCAACTTTGAGGACAGCGGCATCGAAGGTGCCTCCGCCGAAATCGAAAACTACCCAATATCCGTTCTTCTTGGTTGTCGATAGGCCATAGGCCATAGAAGCAGCAATAGGCTCCTGTAACAACTCACAGTGTTCAATACCGGCGAGATGTGCGGCTCTTTTTGTGGCAGCAATCTGATCCGGAGTAAATTTAGCTGGAATTGTTATTACACACGCATTGATATTGTCGTCTGAGACAAACGATTTCAAAGCCTTCAACACCTCGGCGGAGAGTTCTTCTGATGTAAAATCGCATCCCATATTGGAACTTGAGTATTTCGTATCGAGCCCCATTGTCCGTTTGAACTCAAGAAATACATTGGAATTGCTTGAGTCCATTGATTTTGTCGAACGCGCTTTATCTTGGCGAAGGTCATTCATCGCTGAATCACCAACTTTCGTAACCTTCTTTCTTGTAAACGAAACACAGGAAGGCATAGTGTCCTTTAATGTATCTGTCTTTTTTATGGACGGCTCGCCATTTTCCATTTTGCATATAGCGGAGTTGGTTGTTCCTAAGTCAATTCCGTATTTCATTTTAACTTGTACCATATGGTTTAATCTTAAATATTCTGACTTACTGTTATTTGTGCATTCTGAATCATCACACCGTTATAGTTAATTTGAGGCTTAATAATCTTAGTGATAATTCTGGTCCCCTTCTGGAGATTCTCATCATCCTCAAATGAGGCAACCGCCTTCATACCATCACTATAAGATTTGCCCAGCATATCGACTAATTCGTATCCGCTTGCCCTTAAATTATCCTTCATTTGACCGATTGACTTTGTCAATTGTTTATGCCCTTTTACAGTATGATCCATTTTGAAAAGAGTCATTTCCATAAATGTAATTCGGTCAGCAAGAGATTTAATCAAGTCTCGTTCACTATCAGCTGATGCACCTGCCGCCGAGAGTGCGCCAATTGATGCCGATATCTTTTGCATATCAGACATCTCTGTAGTGAATTTATTGACAATCTCTTCATTGATTTTCGCAGACTGCGTCTTAAGTTCTTCAATTTTACTGCTGCCTTTTTTATGCAATATAAGCGTCAGTATGGCAGATATACCAAGGATAATGAGAGCGATAACCGCACCCCAGATTGTCCTATTATCCAGATTATCTGACTGTTGATCAATATTCGTGTTAGTCTGGTCAATTTTATAATTTAACTCGGTACGGCTCGCAGTTATATTTTCCGAATTAAGAGAAATGCCGGCCTCCAAAGATGCCGCTTTGTCCTTATAGGCTTCAGATTCTTCTTTAAGTTTCTTGATTTGAAATTCCAGATAGGCTACTTTCTTTTTCAAGTCCCCATTTGAAGAACTAAGATTCCGGTATGCATTATTTAACTGCTCGATTTCAACATTAACTCGATCAATGGCTTTGGAATACTCAAGGCTATCAACCTGAGCATAACAATTCAGAGACAGGAAAAAAGCAAAAGCTATTGCTATAAGATTTGTTTTCATGAGTACTAAAACTTTAACCTGCTATCGCGCTGATAATCCCGATAACAACGACTATTATGATAGGTATTATGCACCCCCAGTTTGTGTCATCCGAACTTGAAGATGACGATGAAGATGGAGAATAAGACGATGATGGTCCAGACGAGGAAATGGTTCGGGTGATAGCGCTTAATTGCGTCTTAATATTCTTCAGTGTAGAATTGTTCTGGTTAAAATGAGATTGCTCTTGCGATGTCATATCCAGGCTTCCAACTAATGACATTGCGCTAATCGCTGCATCAATAGTATTAGCGAGAGCTCCTGATGTTATCCCATAGGTAACCGAGGAACTACTTTGAGCGGCGTTTACAACATTTATAAGCATGCCGAGCGCATTGTTGGCAACGGCACTAGATACTTTAAGGTATAATTCGTTCGTGGCACCCAAATTCTGTTTCAAAATTTCCAAATGAGGTTTGCATTTCTGCACAAACGACTTGACGGTCGAAATTGAGGGTGCAGCAGATTGAAAAGTCTTCAATTGAACTGCTATTGCTGCCAAATCCTTCTCATATGCCGCTTGCTCTTTCTTTTGAAGCAAGATATCGACATTTTGTCTGCAACGGTCTTTAACAAGCTTGCCAACGGCAATACTCAGTGCATACTGCTGTAACACTAGAGCAGTTTCAACATCATTGTCATCGTTGGTGTTGTTATAGTAGTTTATACCGCACTGGAGAATCTGCTTAGCGAGATTGTCAGCAGCTGATTGATATTGAATGCTTGACACCCCAGCGAGTGTTTTAATCGTAGATAATGCCGATTTCGTGTCCCGGATTAACGCACGTCCCACCTTCAAAGATGCCACTGCATCAGATCCGGGGACCGACTTTGCTTTAGCAATCTCTGAATTAATCTTTGATAAGGGCTCGCTCAGCGCCATTTCTGATGCATATGACTTATCTGATTGTTCTGAAAGAGCGTTAAAAAGAGTAATAGGCTTTACAACTTTAAGCATCTCATCAATAACAAAATGCATTAGCTCATCTTCAGAAACCTGAAAGGTATCGCCGCATATTTCCGTTACAAACTGAGTTCGATTTAATTCATTGTGAATGACTTGTGAATAACAGTTCACCGCATCTGCATATCGCCCCTGTATAAGGTCGATTACAGCGATATTGATAAGTGACGAAAAAGTTGTCCTTTTACCAAGAATCTCAACTGCTTTGCTGGCATCTTGATTTGCAAGATTGTTCAGCGCAACTTCATCCATAGGATTCCCTTTGCAGAACCAAAACAAAGCGTATCGGATTTTGTCTTTGGGCAAATTGATATCCGACTGAGCTTTCTGAGCAGATTCCATAGTCCTTCCTAAAGGGCCTAGAAGGAAATCTATATCAGCGGGAAATCTTACATCCTTCCCAACCGTCAGATAAGCCTTCATTTTGCTGAAGTTCCTGACGATGTCCGCTTGTTTGGCGTTTGAATACACGCCAAGTAGCCGAAATGGGTTACTATCAATAATGTTTATCATTGTGTAGTGTTTCTTATTTTCTTTCCTTCGTTGTTATCTTCAGCACACTTTTCTCGTTGTCAATCTCCACCTTGCCGAGGCGGTTCAGCACGCTCTGGCCGAGCAGCAGCGGCGCCTTGTCATTCGACACCACCGAAGCCCTCACGTTCTCCAGTTCGAGGCCGCCGAACGTCACCTTGTTGAGGTTGATTATCGTGCCGACGCTTATGTCGCCGTTGGCATCCACGAAAGCCGACTTCCCGACAATGTCCTTCGCCGTCAGATAGTCGTTCT
>CAVKAQ010000145.1:0-4734 GCA_963654225.1 Butyricicoccaceae bacterium
GTAGCTGCGGTTCTTGCATGCGCTTCCGAGGCCCTCAAGCCTATCCAGGACGCTAATGTCAAGGCTGATGCGATAAGCCAGATGCTTACGGCAGCCAAATTCTATGAGAGAAGCGAACTTGAGAATATGAGCAACGATGAAATCATCGCCGCATACAAGTCCAACATCAAGGAATCCGTCATCGTCAACGCCGAAGGCAAGACAATCGGAAATCTTGACATAGACAAAGCTGAAATCTATACAACTTCTCAGCTGAAAGCTCAGGACAGCTACGCAAAGAAAGGAAATTCCGATAAACTCGAACTTCCTGTTTTCGTTTTCGAGAAAGACGGCAAGAAAGTTACCGTCATTCCTTGCTACGGTGCAGGTCTTTGGGGCGCAATCTGGGGATACGTTGCACTTGACAGCGATCTTAAGACTATCGTCGGAGCATATTTCGACCATGCTAGCGAGACTCCTGGTCTTGGTGCAAAGATTAAGGATGATCCAAGCTTCAGAGCAGAATTCGAAGGCAAGCAGATCGATTACAACGATGCAGCGGCATTCGAAGTTGTCAAAGGAGGAGCAGATCCTGATGACGTGAACGCAGTTGACGCTATCACAGGCGCATCCATAACAAGTAAGAAACTCGGCGAATCAATGAGCAACTGGTTTGTATCATACAAATCATATCTGACATCTTCCGCTCCAAAGGCAGAGGAGTCTGTTCCAGTCGCTTCTGATTCACTTGCAACATCTTGCGATTCGCTTGCAGTCGCAGCTGAAACAACAGTTAAATAACGAGGAGGATTATAATGAACGCTAAATTGAAAGAAACGATATTGAATCCGATTTTCAAGGGCAATCCTGTAACCGTCCTTGTCCTCGGTATCTGTTCATCATTGGCTGTGACAGTGCAGTTGAAAGGCGCATTCGTAATGGGTCTTTCAGTGATGATTGTCACCGGTCTGTCAAGCTTTGTAGTGTCGTTGATGAGAAACTCCATTCCGAACCGTGTGCGTATCATCGTACAGCTCGTTGTGGTTTCGCTTATGGTTATTCTTGTCGACCAGTTCCTCAAAGCATACGCCTACAGCATTGAAACTCAACTCTCCGTATATGTCGGACTTATCATTACGAACTGTATCGTGATGGGACGTATCGAGGCATTCGGATTGGGCAACAAACCTATCCCGTCACTTCTCGACGGTCTCGCAAACGGAGCTGGATATGCTATGATCCTTCTTATCGTGGCATTCTTCCGCGAGTTGTTCGGTTCCGGAACTCTGTTCGGATTCAGAATCATCCCTGAGAGCTTCTACGCTGCCGGCTATATGAACAACGGTCTTGTGATATTGCCTCCTATGGCATTGATTCTCCTCGGCTGCATCGTCTGGATTCAGAGAAGCATCCAGAAAGATCTTCAGGAGAAATAACAACTAACACGCAAGCAATATGGAATATATAAGCTTATTCGTAAAGTCAATTTTTGTTGACAACATGATTTTTGCATACTTCCTCGGTATGTGTTCATACCTGGCAGTATCGAAAAACGTGAAGACAGCTTCCGGACTTGGTGTGGCTGTTATCTTTGTGCTCCTGGTCACATTGCCTATCAACTACCTGCTGAACACTTATGTGCTCAATCCGGGCGCATTGGCTTGGCTCAGCCCAAGTCTGGCAAGCGTTGACCTGAGCTTTCTCAGTTTCATTACTTTCATCGCGGTCATCGCTGCCATAACACAGCTGGTCGAGATGGTTGTCGAGAAATTCGCTCCCGCATTGTACTCTGAACTCGGAATTTTCCTTCCTCTTATAGCCGTAAACTGCGCTATTCTTGGAGGTTCACTTTTTATGCAGCAGAAAGATTTCGTCAACTTCGGTGAAGCTACAGTTTATGCGCTCGGTTCCGGTATCGGCTGGTTCCTCGCAATCGTCACACTTGCCGCGATCAGAGAGAAAATGTCATACTCGAATGTTCCTGCGCCTCTCAAAGGCATTGGCATAACATTCATCACTGTCGGTCTTATGGCTCTTGCATTCATGACATTTATGGGTATTGAACTTTAATTGAGGAGACTGAAAGATGAATGAAATTTTACTTACAATCATAGCCTCAGCGGTAACCATTACCGTTGTGACGCTGATTCTGGTTGTACTTCTGCTTTGGGTCAAGACAAAGCTTACTCCAAGCGGCACAGTACAGATAGACATCAATGGCGGCAAGACTACTTTGGACGTAACTCCGGGCAACTCCCTTATGGCATCATTGGCAGAACAGAAGATTTTCCTTCCTTCTGCGTGCGGCGGTAAGGCAAACTGCGGACAGTGCAAAGTAAGAGTGCTTGAAGGCGGCGGAAACATCCTGCCTACAGAGACCGGTTTCTTCAACAAGAAACAGATCAAGGACAACTGGAGACTCGGTTGCCAGGTCAAGGTCAAGGAGAACATCAAAATCGAAGTTCCTGAGTCTGTTCTCAGTGTCAAGAAAGTCGAGTGCGAGGTTATCTCCAACCACAACGTAGCAACCTTCATCAAAGAGTTCACGGTCAAACTGCCTGCCGGCGTACATCTTGATTTCAAATCAGGAGAATATATCCAGATTGACATCCCTGAGGGAACATTCAACTTCAGCGATATCGATGTTGATCCTGAGTACAAGGCAGACTGGGAGAGATACAAGTTCTTCGATCTCAAGTGCGTCAACCCTGTTGCGACAATGAGAGCCTACTCAATGGCCTCTTATCCTGCAGAAGGCGACATCATCAAACTGAATGTACGTATCGCTACACCTCCGTTTGACAGAACAGCGCCTAAGGGAAGCAACATTCTCCTTCCTGTAAACCCTGGTATCGGTTCTTCATACATCTATACCCGCCATCCTGGCGACAAGGTTATGATTTCAGGACCGTTCGGAGAATTCCTTCTTCCGGAGAATGACCCAGACTCGCAGGAATACATATTCGTCGGCGGCGGTGCCGGTATGGCTCCTCTCAGAAGCCACATCATGCACTTGTTCAAGACTCTCAAGACTAAGAAACAGGTCAACTTCTTCTACGGTGCACGTAGCTTGAAGGAAGCCTTCTATCTTGAGGACTATGCAGAAATCGAGAAAGAGTTCCCTAACTTCCACTTCCATCTCGCTCTTGACCGTCCTGATCCGGCAGCAGATGAAGCAGGAGTCAAGTATGTTGCAGGCTTCGTTCACAACGTAATGTACGAGACCTACCTCAAGACTCACGAGACACCGGAGGATATCAAGTACTTTATGTGCGGACCTCCTATGATGGTCAAGTCTGTAAACACATTGCTTGACAGCCTTGGAGTTCCTGTAGAGAACGTTCTTTACGATAACTTCGGCGGTTAATCGATAACCATAATACACATTGAGGCGACTGATAAGTAATTATTGGTCGCCTTCTTTTTTTAGTTTGACACAGCTCCATCGCAAGGCTGCCCGCCACCTCCGGGGGCAACAGATTTCGCCTGTTATGACCGGTATTCCATCATAAATCTCAATCGATCTCAAAAGCGACAGTGCCCTCCGCTCAAAAACACAGGAGAGATTCGCTCCGGACATCTGTCGCTTTTTGAAGATTCGTCAATGAAAACAACGCAGTAGACAACTGTCATCATGCAATTACAGCAGCAGTGGTGAAATTAAGAGCAATTCTTAACATTTAAGAATCGTAAACATTTGCATTCCGCTTACCACCTTTGCGTTTTTTTCTCATTTCCGGAAGATACTTTTGTCGTCGGAAAACATCGACACAATGAGAACCAACGGAAATAAACATAAAGGTCGGCAAGCACCAATTCTTACCTTTAACTTATCAATCTATCATATCTCGGCCGTTCTGGCCCTAGCCTTGCTTATATTTTCGCCGACCTTTTATTCCTGCACTGAAACAGATTACCATATAAACGGCACGCACGTAAACGACACGGAATCAGTTCTGCATAAAATCGCATTGAAATCAGATTTCAGTTTCTCCGGCACTCTGGATGTATTCTTCTTCAATGCCGACAGACTCAAAAGACTGGATTCGTTCCAGAGATTCGAAGGCAACGAACTGAATACCATAGAGGCGGCCTCAAGAGAAGGCAACAAGATCATATCCGTAATAGCCAATTCTCCGCTTGCTTTGGAAGATTACAGCGGAATCAACAGCTATGATGACCTGAATCAGATATGCAGCAATCTTAGAGACGACTCCCCTGCCTGTCCGGTAATGTATGCGGAGACCGCCGTAAGATCCGGACACGAACACATCTGCAATATGACCTTGGAGCCGTTGCTTGCAAAAATCAGCATCGGCACAATCTGCTGCGATTTCCACTCTCGCCCATACAACGGAGAAAAGCTGAAAAATGTCAAGGTCTATCTGACAAATGTATGCGGCAGATACCCTGTCGGATGTGCAGAGCCGGAAGTTCCGGAGGAAATTATGAACTATGGCGGGCTGAAACCAGAAGACATCGAAAAGATGCAGGACTCACAGATGCTGGCATACGACATAACTGATGACATCGGAGAAAATGCAGTACCTCTTGACCTTGACCTGTATTGCTATCAGAACACTGTCAAGGAGGAGAGTCTTGGAACCCCTTTCACGAAACTTGTAATTGAGGGAGAACTTCTCGGCGAAAAGACGTATTACCCGATAGAAATAAATCGTGGAGAGTGGTGCGTAAACAGCGACAGCACTGGAGTCTGGAGGAACACCAACTACTGCTATGACATCACTATAACTA
>CAVKAQ010000146.1:0-4701 GCA_963654225.1 Butyricicoccaceae bacterium
CAGCGCTTTCGCATCTTGCGGGAATCTTATTTTGGATAAACTTCCGGAGGGTCTGGTCAGGATCGGTGACGCCGCGTTTGGCTGCTGCGAGAGATTAGCCGTCTCTTCGTTGCCGGAAAGCATTGTTGGGATCGGAAACCGGGCATTCGTGAATTGCGGCAACATAACTGTCGCCAAACTTCCACCGCTGCTGAAAGAAATCGAGGGAGGAACATTCGAGGAGTGTACAAGGATGCTTGTGGAGGAACTGCCGCAGGAATTGGTCTCCATCGGAGACCACGCCTTTGTGAACAACACCATCAAGCGCATGACGATTCCGGCATCTGTCAGAAACATAGGTGAGTCTGCTTACTTTCGCTGTACGTCGTTGTCAACGGTCACGGTGCTGTCTCCTGAACCTCCGAAGAGCGACAATTCCATGTTGGGTGAATATGCCAGAGTAATCTATGTACCGTCCGCCTCGCTCGAGAAGTACCGCTCCGCCTCCGGTTGGAGCCGGTGGAAAGACAAATTCCGGCCGGTTGAGTCTGAATAGTTCAGTGATGATAGGGGAAGTTGTTTTTCGGGAATCACTTAAGAAACCTTAACATGCCACCCCGGCTTCCGTGAGGGCTAATCTTCATGTTCCGCTCCCGGGACACCATAAACCGCCGGTTTCGGGTTCAAGAATCTCCATTTTGCATCCGAAGAATGACCATGCTGAATCCTATATGCAAAATGGACCGGATATGAACCGGACAATCCCCGAAACTTTGAATATATTTGTAACGTTGCAAGCGGATTATTTCCGGACTGCCGCGTTATGGCACTTATGGACGTTATTTTTGTCAGGTAAAACACAAAGCTTATGATGAGAGGTACAACCAAATTCCGCTGTCCCAAGTGCGGGTCGATGCGAAGCCTCTGCCACTGGCTTCCTTTATATGGTTAGCTCACTGGTAAGTAGATGGCAGAAATTATCCAGACCTATGTAAGACCAATAAAACAACAAAGAATACTTTTTTTTTGAGATGACGCAAGAAGAAAAATACCTGCTTACTTTCGTATCGCAGATAACAGCTGGCACAGACCCGCTTCAGGAAGAGATAGACTCCAAGTTGAAAGACTACGAAGACAAATGGGGTTTATTGAACGATGTGATAAAGGCAGATGATGAACTGCAAGAGGTTTCGGAACCTGATGAATCCAAAAAACCTGGTTGCGGAATCCCGTCAGTAACTGCAATTATGCTTTTTATCATACTTCTTATTCTCGGTATGTCATTCTTTGCTTCATTGATTTTTGGCGCCGTAGGAGCTGCCTTTCTTTATGGCTTTCTGTTACACGATTATAAATCGAAAGTTGAGAACTATAATAACTATGTAAAAACGCGAGAACAATACTGGGAGCGTATGCAAGAACTTGACGAGGAAACCACGAAACTATGGAAATATCTTTCTCCAAAGCTCAATATCCGTTTTGAGACGCTCCGCGTTGCACTGAACAAGAACCTTGGGATTCCATATCCAAAGTCAGCTATTACGCTGGACAATTATAACAAGGTCAAGAAATGCTATCTTGCTCTTCTTGAGAAAAGCGAGGAAGTAAATCGCATTCCTGACAAAAAAGAACAGATGGGGGCAAACAGGACGTTCATTGACGAGAAACTTACTTTTTTGTATGCCCACTCACTGCGCGCTACAGTGTCTGAAGATGTTTACGGCGAGTTCAGGCAGCAGCTTTTGAATGCGGGTACCGGTAAAATGCTTATGCGTCAAGAGATCAAGGGACGGTACAGCCAGGGTGTCAGCGAGATCATGCGCCTTCCTAAGTACAAGGATATGCTTGAAGACGACCATCTGACCCCTATTATCAATAAATTCGAGGCGGTTTCCAGACGAAATACACGAGGTCTTATTTTTGAGAGCATAGACAAGAAAGAAGTGCAGACAAGGGACATGGCGGAACTTTTCAATGCCGCCAAGTATGAATACGACGAGTTGATGGACATAAGTAAGAAGGTGTCATATGCCCTGAACTATGCCCGCGGCTGCGCTTTCCGCAACATTTATCTTGCTACAGAATTGATCAACTACATAGTAGGTTCTAACCGTGGCGGTGGGTTGACAACGGCTCAGGACGGGATTGACTTTTCGTCTGTGAACACAACGGATGTCAGCCTCGATTCTTTTGAATTGAACGGCAGTTCGCTTGAAAGTGCGGTGAACACTGTCGCATTCCTCAGCGACACAGTGATGGACAATGCCGCATTGTCACAATTCGTTGATGAGAATCCTAAGGTTGCTGCGGGAGTTGCGGTATTGGCTACCATTGGTGCGAGTGCCTTACAGTATTTTCAGAATCTTGACAACAATGCGGAAGCCCAGAGGCAATTGACGGATAACATTAGTGCGATTGCTGACGGTTACACCGAAGGCAAGGCAAATATGCTTCGGGCAATAGAAATCATTGGCGGCATTGTCAAATGCAATGATGGCTTCATGGCCGTTTACGAACCGCTTAGGAAGAAAGTGTTTGAGGATGGTGACACCAACCTGACAAAGATGGAGATTATGCAGCTTGCGGCTGCCGCAAATGAATATTCAAAGACCGCAAAAGCTAAAATCAAAGAATAATGAATATGAATACGGAATACGAAGATGGAATGTACCGCAATGTGGAGGACGAGGATAACCAGATGTATGACTATGATGACCAGCCAATAGAGGCGGAATCCTCGCAACCCGCGGAGGGACGTTCGGACTTTATGCAGGGTCTGGCTTTGGCTAACGAACGGGTCAATACTAGTTTGTCATTGGCTCAAAATATAGGAGGCTTATATTCCGATTGTATCAAGCTACGTGAACATCGTAAGGAAGTCGAGGCTCTCACGCAAGTGAAGCTTGCCGGAATCGTGGCAAAATACAAAACCGCAGAAAAATTCATAACGTCCTCATTCTCTGAAAGGAATGGTGCATTGCAGAATTATTATGCGATTTTGGACGATGCTGTCAGAAAAGGCGACAGAGAGTTGATTATCTCGGCGATGGCGAACATCAGCGGCATTGTCACAACCTCTCCGCTCAAAGATCTGGAAAAACTATGTGAGTCCTTCAATGATTCTCTGGATAATCTGCTTGGTTTTGATTAATTATTTTTAAGGACCAGCTTATCAATAACAATCGATGTCTATTTTATTAAGTCTTGTGACTCTCGCTTCCTGCGGCAACCAGCCCAAGAGAATTGTTTCATTAATATAAAGGATGTGTAATGAATAATACGATAAAGTGTCCCTTTTGCGGAGAAGAGATTCCTACATCATCAACCAGCTGCCCTTATTGCGGAGAAAAGGTTGGACAGGAGCAGGGTATAGAACAAGATCCAGTGAGCGCGTCACAAGAATGCCCGACATCAGAGATTCCCTTGCAGAATCTTCGATCTGATTACCCTGAAAACGATTCGAAGTATGGTACATCTCCAGAAGCCAATTCCGAGAGACCAGAGACTTTTAAGGCTGGAATAATTGTTGCCATTATTGCAGCGATGTTTGCGGTCATAGGGGTTGCCGTCTGGTTTGGTATAGGAATAAACAACAGAACGGAGACATCGTATAATAGTATTTCATCAAAGGCAGAATCTCTGACAGAACCCTCCATGAATACGAAAGCGCCCGCACCATCGACAACCTCTGTCTCCACGGCGGCAACGTTCTACTGCGTCAATACTAAAGAGGAGGTCTCGTTTGATTATGGGTATGAACCTTACACCTATGGCGATTACGTCCTTCTTTCAGGGGACATCGGTGCGCTTGGACGGTACTCCGGGTATAATGTTGTGTCTTATGAGAAAACCTCCTGCACTTACAACTATGTGTGCTATGGCGCAGAGGTTATTGTGTATCCCCCGTTGGTCATCAGTCTCGCCCGCAGAATAGTGAAGGAAGGGGATTGCGAGGCGGATAATGAATATGACTACGTCTATGAATATTATAGCGGAACCACCAACAGACAGATGGCATCGCGGACATATTCCGGCACTCTCGGAAAGTATAAGATCACGATGGAACTTGCGTTCGACACCTTTGTCCCGAGAGCCGTCGGCACTTACTACTATAACCGTAACGGGTCGGACAACCGGATGATAGTCTATGGTGACCTGACGGATGACGGCAGTCTGATCCTGAAGGCTTACGACACCAAGTTCTATGATAAGCCGGTCGAGACAATGGTCTTGCATGCGGACGGCGCCGGCTATTCCGGCTATTGGGAGCGACCGAACAGGGACAGACTTGATGTCAAACTTACAAGGTGATGACTGTCGTACGGCAGCTGAACGTCATTCTCGTCCATGATGACTCCTGTTTCAGGCAACTTTGCAGAGCATTACCGATGTTTGCCATCTGGGAGATGAAGTCCGGCGACACCCATTTCCCCTTGTCGGGCTTCGCCATCCAAGGTTATTGGAAGGCATTGACAATCAGGGTAAAAAGTGGTAGATTGCTGTAACCCTCCGTCAGGTCTGTGCTAAAGAGCCTCGACTTCTTGTGAGGAAAGCCCCGTGCATGCCGCGATTGTCTCCGCGTCAATCCTTTTGCCTTGAAAGCCCTGGCAATCTCGTCCTGTTTCTGCCGCATGCCTTCCTGGATGCCTTCCTGGATGCCTTCCTGGACTCCCTCCCACCTTGCGTAGTTGATGGAGTTGATCCTGTCGCGTTCCGTCATCA
>CAVKAQ010000147.1:0-4620 GCA_963654225.1 Butyricicoccaceae bacterium
CGATTCGATTAGTTCTCTGCCTGGAGTAGGGGAGAAAAGTGCTTTGCGTCTGGCTCTGCATCTGCTTCGTCAGCCTGTTGAGAATGTAAGACACTTTACAGACTCGATCAGACTTTTGCGTGAGAATGTGAAATACTGCAGGCAATGTATGATGATTTCAGACAATGACATCTGTTCTATATGCAGCGATGGCAGTAGGGATCAGAACATTATCTGCGTGGTTGAAAACGTGCGTGATGTGATGAGCATAGAGGCTACGGGGCAGTATCACGGGTTATATCACGTGTTGTGCGGAAAGATTTCTCCTATAGACGGCATCGGTCCTTCAGATCTTAAAATTGCAGAGCTGAAAAGCCGTGTGGCGTCAGTCGTCGCTGATATGCAGAATCCTGAGCAACTGGAGATTATCCTGGCTTTGAGCGGAGATGTGGAAGGGGAGACTACCGCATTCTATATCTACCGGCAGATATCCGGATATGGAGTGAAAGTCTCGACTCTTGCACGAGGGCTCGGGTTCGGGGATGACCTCGAATATGCTGACCAGCTTACGCTGGGCCGTTCCATCGTCAACAGGCAGATATTTCACAAGTAAGAAGCAGCCGGCTTAGGCCGCCATTTAATCCAAATCAAAAGAAACAATATACTTTAGCTTATTATGGAAGATATTATCAAGGACATACTTCTGTCCGCATCTTTATGTGCTGACTGCTTCGCTGTCGCTGTGTGCGCGAGCGTTTCTATGCGTAAGGTATCGTGGCTGCAAGTGCTTAAGATAGCCTTGATTTTCGCAATCATTCAGACCTCTTTCCTGTTCGTGGGATGGGCGTTCGGAGATTTTATAGCGAAATATGTGATAAAATTCGTCAAGTATATCGGAATGGGACTTCTTGTATGGGTTGGCGGTTCAATGATTAAGGAAGCATTCTCGGAAGAGGAATCGCAGAATCTCAACGGCTTGAGAAATATCATATTGGCAGGTGTTGCAGACAGTATCGACGCATTGGCGGTCGGCATCTCAATGTCGATGGCAGGCAGGGGACTCTCCGGCATGTCGGTTCCGATCATCGCTGTGTTCATCATAACCGCGCTCTCGGTCATAATCGGAATAAAAGGCGGCTCCGTCATCGGCAGCAAAGCCGGCAAACCCGCAGCCATCACCGGCGGCATCGTCCTTATCCTCCTCGGCATCAACATCGTGCTGGGAGTATTTTAGGCCTCCTTTTACGAGTACTGCTTCGGGTAGCGGAAGAGTATTGCCATAAGGGCTAAGACGCCCATTGTGTAGGGGTAGAAAAGGTATTTGATTATCGCGATGGATGATATGCCGGCCAGGCCTGACGCCATAAGCATCTGGGCTCCGTAGGGGAGCAGGCCCTGAATCATACAGGAGAAGGTGTCCAGGATGCTCGCGGTCTTTCTCGGGTCAAGTTTGAACCGCTCGGTTATGTCTTTGGCGATGCGTCCGGTCGTCAGAATCGCTATGGTGTTGTTGGCGGTGCAAACGTTGGCAAGGCTTACAAGTGTGGCAATGCTTAATTCCGCTCCGCGTTTCCCGGAAATGCGCTTGGTGAGTATCTGCACCAGATAGTCGATTCCGCCGTTGTGCCGGATGATTTCAAGCATACCTCCAGAAAGCATCGTCACGATGATAAGGTCACCCATACCGGCGATTCCCTTGCCGATGCTGACGAGCCATCCTGCCCAAGTCAATGTCCCCTGTGAGAATCCGATTACAGCGTTGGTGGCGATGCCGATAGCCAGGACCTCCACGACGTTGATTCCTGACATCGCAAGACCGATTACGAGCACATAAGGTATGAGTCTTACCCAGTTGATATGGTCCTCAGGCTGCGTGAAAGCGGCATTATGCCCCATTACTATATAAATGAGAGCGACTGCGACTGCGGCCGGTGCTACAATTCTCAGGTTTACCTTGAACTTGTCGGACATCAGGCATCCCTGAGTCTTTGTTGCGGCGATTGTCGTGTCGGAAATGAACGAAAGATTGTCTCCGAAAAATGCTCCTCCCGCGACTATCGCCGTTACGAAGCCGATATCAAGTCCTGACTCTGAGGCGATTCCTGCTGCGACTGGAACCAATGCGACTATTGTCCCGACGCTTGTGCCTATAGCCATGGATATGAAGCAGGAAGCGATAAACAGACCTACAAAAAGCATTGACGGAGGGAGAATGTGCAGTGTGGCTGAGACGGTGGCGTCAATCGCTCCGATTTCCCTTGCCGTTTCCGCAAACGCGCCTGCCAGGATGAATATCCACAGCATCAGCAGGACGTTTTTGTGCCCTGCACCCTGCGAGAATATGGCTATTTTGTCTTCTATCGAAGCCTTTTTGCTGATTATCAGCGCATAGGCGGATGCTATCAGAAAGGCTGACGCAATAGGAATCTTGTAAAAATCCTTTGCGATTATTGAAGACACAAGATATATCAAGAGAAAGACAATCAGCGGGCTCAATGCCAGCAATCCTTTCTTTCTGTCTATATTTTCCATAAGAAACTGTTCGGCTGTTTTGAAAATTTTTGCAAATATAAATTCTTTTTCTTCCGTCTTTTCGGAAAAAATGATAATTTTGCACGCTCGCATTGCACACGCATTACAGTATAACCTCCTGACTGCGGTCCGGATAAAATCAGATGAGGTATGGTGTCAATTTTCTACAGATCTGGCGGCCAGATAGTTTTGTCGCAAACAATATCTGACTTTTCTGTCCTCAAGCAGGAAGACGTAGTTTGGATTGATCTTTTTTCGCCTTCCGGAGACGAGAAAAGGGCTGCTGAGAGTTTTCTTGACACTGAAATCCAGAGCAGGGCGCGTGCTGAAGAGATCGAGAGTTCTTCACGTTTCTCCGAGACGGCGACAGCAATCTTCGCCAACACCAACTTCCTTATCCCTGGCCCGGAAGAATATGCTATGGAGGCCGTTTCCTTTACTATAGTTGGAAATGTTCTGACGACATTGCGAGACGTTCCTCTGCGAAGCTTTACCGAACTGCAGCGCAAGATGCAGGCTCTTCCGAGATTGTTTCCGAATGGATATTGGGTATTTGTAAGCATTATGGATCAACGAGTTGACCTTGATGCCGATATGATAGAGCTCCTGTCCAAGGAGATTGCCCAATACAGTAAGAGAGTCAATCAGCAGGAAGATATCAACGAGGATTTCCTCTTGGATATCAATCAGTTGCAGGATAATACGATGATTGTTCGCGAGAACATTGTCGATAAGCAGCGTCTCATCTCCAATATGATGAAGAGTGACAAATATCCTTCTGAGCTTGAACCGAGATTCAATGTGCTTCTGCAGGATATATCCTCGCTTATAAACCATTCGAATTTCAGTTTTGAAAGGCTTGAATATCTGCAGGATACCGTAGTCGGTCTTATCAACTTGGAGCAGAACAACATAATGAAGATATTTACGCTTATATCGCTCCTCCTTATGCCTCCTACGCTTGTGGCAAGTTTCTACGGAATGAACGTGGCGTTGCCGTTGTCCGAGAAGCCGTGGTCCTGGATGCTGATTCTGGGATTCATGTTGCTTTCCCTGGCAGTCATTCTCTTCCTGTTCAAGAGGCGGAAGATGCTATAGAACATAGACTTTTTTTCTGATTGACGCTTGCCGTTTCAGTCTTACTCCGCTTGTATTTCAGATTATTTTGTTTATCTTTGCGCCGCCTTGTGGGCAGGTGGCGTTTTGTCGCGTCTGCAACGGCACAATAAATAATGTTAAACCCCTAGTTTTTATTCGTATTTTATGGAAGAAAACAAAGTTACAGTTGAGACTCCTGAAGTAGAGGCTCCTGTAAAAGAAGAAACCAAGAAAGCTCCGCTGAATGCTTCAGTAGCACCGGAAGACTTCGATTGGGATGCTTTCGAGAAGGAAGCAGCCTATGGTGACACAGACAAGGCAACTATCGAGAAGGCCTATGAGAACACACTCTCAAAGGTAAACGAGAACGAAGTTGTAGAAGGTACTGTCACATCCATCAACAAGAGAGAAGTTGTAGTCAACATCGGTTACAAGAGCGACGGTGTCATCGCTGCTCCTGAATTCCGTTACAACCCGGATCTCAAGGTCGGTGACAAGGTAGAAGTTTATGTAGAGTCTCCTGAAGATAAGAAAGGTCAGCTCGTTCTTTCACACAAGAAAGCACGTCAGCTTCGTTCTTGGGATATGGTTAATGAGGCATTCGACAAGGATGAAATCGTTAAGGGTTATGTCAAGACCCGCACTAAGGGCGGTATGATCGTTGACGTATTCGGCATCGAGGCATTCCTTCCTGGTTCACAGATCGACATCCGTCCTATCAAGGATTACGATGCATTCGTTGACCAGACAATGGACTTCAAGATTGTCAAGATCAATCAGGAATTCCGCAATGTCGTCGTTTCTCACAAGGCTCTCCTTGAGGCTGAACTCGAGAAGCAGAAGAGCGAGATCATCGGCAAACTTGAGAAAGGTCAGGTTCTCGAAGGAACTGTCAAGAACATCACCAACTACGGCGTATTCGTTGACCTCGGCGGTGTTGACGGTCTTATCCACATCACTGACCTCTCTTGGGGTCGCGTAAATAACCCAGAGGAAGTCGTTAAACTTGAC
>CAVKAQ010000148.1:0-4596 GCA_963654225.1 Butyricicoccaceae bacterium
GAACAAATCAAATAAACCCGCCGGACTGCTCTTCGTCCCGCACTTGGGGCAGGGCATCGGCATCGAGCGGACGGTGGCGTTGTCTTCGATGTCGGGGGCTTCGAAGATGTGGCCGCACTTGGGGCAGCGGAATTTGGTTGTACCTCTCATCATAAGCTTTGTGTTTTACACGGCAAAAGTAACGTCTCTCAATGCCATAATGCGGCAGCGCGCGGAAACTTTCGCCATCAATCTAATTTTCTGAATTCAAAATCATTGGCGTTACAAAGGGCTTTCTTGTAGTCAAAGCCGTAGATGCGCATATACGCCTCCTGCAATTCTTGGGCTCCATTGTAGAACGGAGTGTCGGCATGCATCCTCGTCGTCACCGTCACTGCCATGTCCGGCGTGAGGACTGTACCGTTGGAACGTTTTGGGCGTTTAGGTGTAACTCGAAATACCTTACTCATGATAATCAGTTATTTGTAGTAGTTATTGTGCATTCTTTGGGCTCGCAAGCAAAACCCGCTATGGCGTAAATCTTTGTGGTCGGAGAGGAGTCTGCGAAAAACGGGTCACCGTTCAAAATCACCGACAACAGGCACCGCCAAGCGCCACGCAGATGTGATAATGAAAAGCAACCCGCCATTACGGCGCGGTTGGGCTTCAATATCCTTCTCTGCTTCTGCGCAGCTGTACTGCACAGACAAAATTGGCGGTTTTGTCGTCAAAGGAATCCGAAGAACCTATCCGGTCTATGTCTTTCCACTCATTACGAGTTCAGACAAATATAGCAACTTTCCGTAAATGGCGGATGCTTTTTTTTAAAAAAATTATGGTATTATACTATCTGTCACATGATTTCCATTTCAGCGCAAATATAGGACAAGACCCGCAAGGAATCTCCCCACGCGTGGGGAATATTTATCATGCTTCCGATTCGATGATTATTCGGGATAATATTAGGGATATGGCAATAATGGTGGGATCGGACAAACGGGAAAGTGTTTTTGACAGGACGGAGGTTCTGTTTAGGGTAATGGATGCGGATTACAAAGTTTACTAATCCGCATTGTCGTTGCGGATATTCCCGGAAAACCCGCAATCGCTTTGAGAGAATCCTGATTAGCCGTGTAAACGAGAGGAAAAAACTGAATCGGTGTTCAATCAAAAGAAATCGAGGCATCCTATGGAAATGTCAGAAAAAAAATTAAATTTGTACTTTGAAAAAAGGACACAACGATGCTCTACCCGATTGGCATACAAGACTTCGAGAAAATCCGCAGGGACGGTTATGTCTATGTGGACAAGACTGAACTTGTGTTCAAAATGACACACGGTAGTGGCAACTACTGCTTCCTGAGTCGCCCACGCCGGTTCGGAAAAAGTCTGCTTGTATCCACTTTGGAAGCCTATTTCAGCGGAAAGAAAGAGCTCTTCGAAGGGCTGGCCGTTGACACTCTGGAGAATGACTGGATTCAGTATCCTGTGCTCCGGTTTGACTTGACCGGAAAAGATTTCTCCGCACCGCACTCTGTTACAGATGCTCTGGGAAATCAGTTGGATAAATTGGAAGAACAATACAATGTCCGGCCTACTAGCGCTGCAATCGATACGAGATTCAAGGACGTTATTGATGCTGCTTTCGCAAAGACGGGGAAGCCGGTTGTCATCCTGATTGACGAATACGACAAGCCCATTGTCGACAACCTTGGCGATGAAGCGCTGACAGACTCTTTCCGCAGACAGCTTCAGGGCTTCTACAGCGTGATGAAAGCCAAGGACGCCTGCATAAAGTTCGGCTTCCTCACAGGTGTCACCAAGATTGGCAAGCTCAGCGTATTCAGCGGCCTGAACAATCTCAAAGACATTTCTATGGATGCCCGATATACGGATATTTGCGGCATTTCAGAGGAAGACCTCAGGAAGTATTTCGGGGAGAGTGTATCGGAACTTGCCGAAGCGAACGGTATGACGGAAGAGGAGTGTTATACCGAATTGGCAAGAATGTATGACGGCTACCACTTTTGCGAAGACACTGCCGGGATGTATAATCCCTTCAGCGTGCTGAACACCTTTGACTCTCTCAAGTTCCGCAAATACTGGTTTGCCACGGGCACCCCGTCCTTCCTCATCCGCTTCCTCGAAACCGGAAGGTACAACCTCGGCAATGTGGACGGCATCAAGGCCACTTCCTCCGTGCTGACAGGCGTCGGCTACAGCCGCCCCAATGCAATCACGTTGCTCTATCAGAGCGGATACCTGACCATAAAGGGGTACGACCGCAGGAGCGACCTCTACACATTGGGCTATCCCAACAATGAGGTCGAAGACGGCTTCATGGAGTCATTGAGCGAAGTCTTCACCCCCATCGAGAAAAATCCGGATGTATTCTCGGTTTACAAGTTCGTAGATGATATCCGAAGCGGCGATGTAGAGCAGCTCATGCGCCGTTTCACGGCCTTCTTCGCCGATATGGACTACCAGGTGCAGGGCGAAGCCGAACTCTACTTCCAGAACACGATGTATGTGATGCTGAAGCTGATGGGGCAGCAGGTGCAGGTGGAACGCCACACGAGCAACGGCCGCATCGACGTGCTAATTCAGACCGACAAATACGTCTACATCATCGAACTCAAGCGTGACCGCGACCCGCAGGATGCCCTGGACCAGATAGACGAAAAGGGCTACGACTGGCCGTTCAAGGCCGACGGCCGCAAGGTCTTCAAGATTGGGGCGACATTCTCCGCCAAGAACCGCCGTCTGGAGGACTGGAAGGTCGGGGAATAAACCCTCATTAATCGACAAAATTACCCTTAAAAGCATCGCTTATCCGACAAAATTGCTTACTTTTGTAAGCGACTATAGTGTTATTGGAAAAAATGTCAAGGAGCATGACCGATATTAACGAGATAATTATGGCGACTTCCGACAAGAAGGAGACCGCCAAGAAGACTGCCTTGATAAAGAGCGGCAGACTTAGAAAAATAGCACCCAAAATATATACTACCAATCTGGAGGAAGAACCGGAAGTGATAGTTAAAAGGAATCTGTTCCACATCCTTGGCGAACTGTACCCCAAGGCAGTGATAAGCCACAGGTCGGCATTCGAGTTGAGACCGACAGAAAACGGAGACATCTTTCTGACATATACATACTCAAAGGTCGTTTCTTTGCCGGGTGTCAAGGTTCATCTGCTTGAAGGCCCCGCGGGCACTGGACACGACAGGCCATTCATCGGAAATCTGTTCGTGGCAAGCAATGAGAGGCGCATTCTTGAAAACCTTCAGAAAGGTCGCGCAAGAAACGGCAGCGTGTCGAAGTGTCTGCCCCGCGAGACCATCGAGAAAAGTCTTGAGAAGATGCTTCAGGTAAACGGTGAAGCCGGAATCAATGAGTTCCGAGACAAGGCGAGAACGACCTCTGCACTGTTAGGAATGACTGAAGAGTTTGAGATCTTGAACGGAATAGTCGGTGCATTGCTATCCACCAAGCCATCTGATGTCCTCAAATCAGACAGCGCCATAGCCCGCGCGGCGGGACTACCTTACGACGGAGACAGGGTAAAACTGTTCGAAATCCTGTTCAAGGCCTTGCACAATGAGATATTTCCGGTCATTGAGGAACCTAATCAGACAAACTCTGAATTCAGAAACTTCGCTTTCTTTGAAAGCTATTTCTCCAATTTCATCGAGGGTACGGAATTCGAAATAGGGGAAGCCCGGACAATCATCGATACGGGACAGCCTATGCCCGCAAGAAATGCCGATTCCCACGATGTGTTGGGAACATTCCAGATTGTGTCCAGCCGGCGGGAAATGCGGCGCACCCCGCACTCCGCGGAAGAATTGATTGAAATACTGCAGGAAAGACACCGGGTTATGATGGCTGCTCGACCTGATCGTGAACCAGGGATGTTCAAGGTGAAGAACAATCACGCCGGAGATACCCATTTCGTGGATTACGCACTTGTGCGAGGCACCTTGACAAAGGGATATGAATATTATCGTGCCCTGGAATCTCCATTCTCTAGAGCTCTGTTCTTGCTTTTTATGGTGAGCGAAGTTCACCCGTTCAACGATGGCAACGGACGCATATCACGTATTATGATGAACGCCGAGATGGTCTGTGCGGATCAGTCCAAAATCATCATTCCCACAGTATTCCGAGATGACTATCTCAACTCTCTGAGGCGACTGACACGACGGGGAGACCCGTCAGTGTTTATCCGTGCTATTTCCAGAGTACGCGAATTCAGCGCCAATCTGACGGGTGATGATTTCAATATGACAAAGGCTTACCTTGACAAATGCAACGCATTCAAGGAAGGTGAAGACTATATCCTTCGCTTTTAAGCCGGCAATCTTGTCGGCCTCTGCAACCGTCAAAATTTGCGCCGGGTTGAAGCCATCCATAAAGAAAAAACACACGAAATCCTCCGCCAACACTCGCCAATGCCCTGCCTCTACAAGTCCAGACTTTCCGGATGCAGCAGAAAATCGAAGAGTCCGAGGGTGAGGATGCCGGATTCGTCCCGGCGAGGTTTGATTCTGTCTTTGACAATGACAATCTTCCTGAACGAATCACTGATGCCTCGAAGGGAGCGGGTCTCCTGCT
>CAVKAQ010000149.1:0-4586 GCA_963654225.1 Butyricicoccaceae bacterium
GGATATCATTGTCCATATACGTTGCACTGCCGTCCTTCGAATACGACTCATTCTTCACGAAGCCGCCCTGAATGCCGTGCAGCATCTCCTTGCCGGAATACCAGCCATTCCCGAAATAGAAAAATGTCTGGTAGTTGTACCCATTCCGAAGATATATAGTTGATGCACGACCTGCCTTGATGTAAACATGTCCGGCGACATTGCCATTCTGGTTGTTGTACCGTACAATTACCACGACATCCGAACCACTTGGAGCGGAAACCCGAATCTCGGAATGTGGCGTATAGTCATCAAAAAACAAGTTGTTGCCATACCAGCGTGAATATGGCTGCGCACCATTCTGAAGGCTGACATTGCCATAGGTATTCTCGAGCTGGCGCTGACGCTCCATCTCTTTCTGAATCCGCTGATTCTCCTTGGCAACTTCAATTCTATCCCTCGCATCCTGCACCAACGCACTCGATGGGTAATTCCGGATGAATTCCTCATACCCTCTGATGTCATCCCTGCTGATGTTATTGAACTCCCTCTGATGATTGGAGTCGCAACCCACCAGAAGGCAGAGGGACAGGTATAATATAAAATACCGCCTCATACCTACAACTTCTTCCGGTCATCAAAATACTCCTTCGTCATATAAATGGCCAAAGAAGTTGAGAAGATAATCATCAGAATACTCATGATGGAGAGAACCGGATGACCATTTGAAAACAATGCAAGAACTACCGCGAATGCCACTAAAAGCACAACGCTTAAGCCAATAGCCGCCTTGTCGAACTTAAGCTCTTTTTCTACACTTCCGAGCTTACTGTCAATCTTGTCAATCAAAAACCTTGTTGATCTTGAATTATTATCCATATCTGAAAAATAGTTAGCATCAGTGTTTCGATACAATGAGATTACGCACAAACCTGAATATGTCCGGAATAATAAGAATCACAGATGTGGCTGCCAGAATTATACACCAATCCTGAGCGGAAAGCGGGGCCACTTCAAAAAACACGCTGCAACCATTCACAATAAACACTTGTCCAAGAAGAATGATGCCCGCGACCACGAAGAATCCTCTGCAAAAAAACCTTATATGTTTCTTACCCTTGATGATAAGGTCTATGATATCTCCAAGCAGACTTCGGTCAGTACGAAAATACCGTGCGTTGAACAGATTCCAGAACTGTGCCAGCACAAATGTCGAAAAGAATACGCCACGCTCGTAGGATGTCATTACATCGCTGTCGTAAGGGCCTGCCCTAAAATCCTGTCTCAAGAGACGGAAAGACTCAGCAGTGAAGATTTGGCGTACGCTCTCAATATCCAAATGGTGGAGGATTTGCCAGAATATGGCAAGAAATACAAAGAAAACTAAACCGACTATAGCAATTTGGCTTCCCATCCGTTTGTCAATGATATTCTTCTTCTGATTACGAGGCTTGTCGTTCATAACCCTCCTGTCAGGCGGAAGCGAAGACAGAGCCATCGCCGCAAATGTATCCATTATCAGGTTAACCCAGAGCATCTGTGTAACTGTCAAAGGCGACTCAAGTCCCACAAAGGCACCGAATAGAACGATAAAGCAAGCGCACACATTGATGGTCATCTGGAACAGGATAAACCTTCTGATATTCTGATAAAGCGAACGCCCCCAGAGAATTCCGGTATTGATGCTAGAGAACGAGTTGTCGATAATCGTTATGTCGCTGGCCTCTTTTGCTCTTGATGTGCCATCCCCCATAGAGAGACCGACCTGTGCTTTTTTCAGCGCCGGAGCATCATTCGTGCCATCACCGGTAACAGCCACCACCTGCCCCATTTCCTGAAGTAGAGTTACAAGACGAGCCTTATCTTCGGGACGCGCTCTGGAAAGAATCGCAAGGGATGGCAATATATCACTCTTGAGTTTCTCATCAGTCATTTCAGCAAACTCAGCTCCGGTAACGGTCAATGCCGGTTCTCCCTCGCTCACGATTCCCACCTCCCGGCCTTTCTCGTTTGCAGTCAAAGAAACATCACCGGTCACCATAATTACCCGAATGCCAGCTTGATTCCTGCAAATTGAAATGGCATCCTTGACATCTTCCCTGACAGGATCAGCAATCCCCACATGACCGACATAAATAACAGGATTATCCAGCCCCTCTTCGATCACTTGATATGCAAAGGCCAAGGTTCTCATCCCGAGATTCTGGTATTCCGAAAGCTCTTCCAGAACTTCCTGTTTGTTTCGTCCACCGGATACGACAGTCGCCATCGCCAGCACAACTTCTGGGGCGCCCTTTATGTACCTGACAACTCTGCCTGTTTCTGCGTTGCGTGCAGTGGTCTCCATTGATTTGCTTTCAGTCGTAAATGGCCTTTGACTTAAAATTACAATAGAATCACGATACTGATGATAGTCTTTGCTTTCCTCGGAAACTAGCCAGCGAAGAATCGCACCCTCGGTTGGATTCCCGACAATCTTGCAGTCGCCGTTTTCATCGGCTTCAGTAACTTCAGCCGTAGAATTGACAGCTATGCATTTTGTGACGAAGTCAATATCCACATCATAGAAGTTGTGTCTGACGACCTTCATCTTGTTCTGGGTAAGTGTACCGGTCTTATCAGTGCAGATAACCGTCGCCGCCCCCAATGTCTCACAGGCGTGGAGTTTGCGGACAAGATTCTTCTCCTTGAGCATCTTGCGCATACTCAGCGCCAGACTTATCGTCACGCTCATCGGAAGTCCTTCAGGGACAGCGACTACAATGAGCGTCACTGCAAGCATAATCGAACTGAGGGACATCTCGATGAACTCGATGGCATTGAAATCCTCCCCGCCGTGTCCGGTCGCAAAATACAAGACCGTGCGCCCGATAACGATGAGGAGAGCAAAAATATAACTCGCCCTTGTTATCCATTTCGCCAGGTCACCAAGCTGTTTATTGAGAGGTGTTTCTACGGTTTGCTCTTCCTGCAGAATCTTAGCCCCCTTGCCTTCTTCGGTATCAGAGCCAATTGCCGAGACATTATACACGGCATTCCCCTCGATAACGGTAGTTCCCCTTATCAAGAAATTCTTGGGGTATGCCTCCTCGTGTGCTTCTGTCTCCGGCTCGACCGACTTGGTCGTAAAGAGTTCGCCCGTAAACGCCGATTCATCAACTCTCAAAGAAGTGGCTTTCACCAGATAACCGTCAGCCGGAATCTCATCTCCATTCTCGAGGTAGACGATATCGCCGACAACCACGTCCGCCCTTTTTATTTCAAACACCGCAGGCCTGCCGCTTTTGCAAATTTCGCTCTTCCATCTAAAAACCTTGACCTTGCGCTCATCCTTGACTTTATTGAGTATCTTGAACTCCCGCTCCGCCCGCACCTCAAAGATGAATGCAATGCCAGTGGAGAGTAGAATGGCAAGGGCGATACCAACAGATTCTATCAGGCAAGAAGCGCTTCTTCCCAGGAAAATAATCTCATAGGCCGAGATTGCAAGGGACAGAAATAAAACGACAATCAGAATTGTTATTATCGGATCCTTGAACTTCTCAAGAAACAGCTCAAACAAAGATTCTCTTTCCGGTTCAGGAATTACATTCTTCCCTACTCCCTCAAGCACAACACGCGAATCCGTTGCCAGACAATCCTTAGCATAATTATTCTTTATTTGTCCCATAATGCATCAATCTCAATAGGACAAAATTAGGTCATATTATCACCATATAACCCCATAATCCAAATGATTGGATTATTTCAAGCTCTTCCAGAGAGGGGATTCTTTCAGAGAGAGAGTATCCGCGCCGATGCCAATCAGGAAGTCAGACAAGCGAGCAGACACGGAGTATGATTTGCTCTCTCCGTCATAAGAAACTTCGAAGCGCTCACGGTTCGCGAGTCTATCGCAAGTCTCAAAACCTTTATTGATATAATTCTTGAGGGAACTGCGATGCTTGAATATACTTGCCACATATCTGATGAATTCAGGACTTTCGTCGTTTTTGGTCGATATGGAGCGGTATATTTCCATTGTGTTGGCTATGAGCCTGGTTACCTCACCTCCCCTCTTGATGAATTGAGCCTTGAACGCCTGATAGTCGCAAGCTCCTCCATAGACAGAATCCGTTTCCTTAAGTAGTTCAATAGCCTCTCTGAAAAGGTCTTGCTTGATTCCATAAGGACCGTAGAATAGCAGGAGCAGATAAAAAGCCCTGGCCTGCGGTGAGGACTCGAACACAATTTGTTTTGAATTTTCATCGCCGACATAGAACTGGAAGGCAGAATCCAGCCTTATAGGCTTGACTGACTTTGATTCGGAACTCAAATAATCATAAATAAACTTGTAGTAGCCCTCGTAAGAGATCAGATGATCCTGCTCGTCAAAACGGGAGATAAACTTAAAGATTCTCTTCTTGACATCCCGCGAAAGATCGATGCACAAGAAGTTGGTATTGGCCTCCAGGTTGTTGGAATCGTTCAGGACCTGACTGTCGGATATCTTTAAGAGCAGCAATGCCTCGTAAGGTACAATTTCTGCGGAAAGCCCGTAGCGGGAAAGTATTACACGCAGGAAAGTTGGCGTATCCAGCGAGCCGAGAGCCGCGTCAAGATTGTTC
>CAVKAQ010000150.1:0-4585 GCA_963654225.1 Butyricicoccaceae bacterium
TAGCCGTTATATTCTTTCGGATTATGGGATGCTGTAACCATCACACCTGCAATCGCTTTCTTGTCTCTGATGGAGTAGCTCAACTCAGGTGTAGGACGGATATTGTCAAACAGAAAAACGTGTATTCCGTTGGCGGACATAACGTCTGCAGTAATTCTCGCGAACAGTTTGCTGTTGTTTCTGCTGTCATAGGAAATGCAGAAACGGATGTCGTCAGTATCAATAGGATTGCCGAAAGCATCGCAACACTCAGCTGCGTGCGCCTTGATATAATTGGCAAGGCCCTGCGTAGCCATACCTACAGTATATTTGTTCATTCTGTTGGTACCTACGCCCATAATTCCGCGAAGGCCACCTGTGCAAAAACTCAAGATTGCGGTAAAACGCATCCTCAAAACCAGCAGGGTCAGAATTTCTCAATTCAATGATTTTACCCTTTGTCTCCGGATCAAAATCTCCGTCAAGCCAACTTTGGGCAACTTCTCTAAAGTCTTTTGCCATAATATTCATGAATTAATTTATTCTAAATAAATCAGCGGACAACCACACAAAAGTTCTCCACTCCAAAACATACAAAAGTACAAACCTTTCTCTTTTTTTGAAAATAATATAATGACAGCTTTCTATTTCGTAACGTTTTTTTATGCGGAATTTCATTCTTGTCAGAAAAAAAACGTCATTTAAATCGAAAAAACAGGAAAAGATTGTCCCGAAATTTTTCAATGATTGCTAAATTCGCGCTGGATTCGGGTCAGCATGAAAGTCTCCCGTGCTCTTTGGAGCCACTTCGCAGTAGCTGAGGAACAACTATATTGGCTAGATTCCCTTGAAATCACGTACATACATAAACTACACGAATTATGAAACAGATCAGCACAAACAATGCACCTGCCGCAATCGGCCCATACAGCCAGGCAATAGAAGCAAACGGATTCATATACGCCTCCGGACAGCTCCCGATAGACACAGCGACCGGAAAATTCCCTGAGGGCGGCATCAAGGAACAGACAAGACAGTCTCTGACTAATGTTAAGGCTATTCTCGAGGAGGCCGGGCTGACATTGAAAAATGTAGTGAAAACAACTGTGTATCTTGCTGATATGGCAGATTTCGGCGAAATGAATGAAGTTTATTCCCAATTCTTTTCCGAACCGTTTCCGGCAAGGTCTGCAGTAGCAGTGAAAGCTCTGCCTAAAGGAGCTATGGTAGAAGTTGAAGTAATAGCTGCAAGACAGTAAAGTTTAAGCAGATATGACGTTGTCCGAGTTTATAGTTGAGCATTCTTCAGATGACACCGCAAGGCTGATTCTGAATAAAAACAAATGGCCCGATATTGACATCGAGACAGCGGTTACTGCAATCGAGTGTCGCCGAAAAATCCGTGCAAAACTCCCGGAATGGTACAATATTCCGGGACTCATATATCCAGACAGAATCAGTTCTGAGCAGGCAAGTTCTTCATATACAGCATCATATAAAGCAGATGTTGCGAACCGGATTCTGCAGCTGGACGAGAAAACAGAAAAACCCGAGAACAAACGATATCGAATAGCAGACCTGACCGGAGGTCTGGGTGTTGACAGTCTTGCATTCTCAAAAATAGCCGGACAGGTGTTATACAACGAAATGGACTCGCGAAAATCCAGTGCGGCGACACATAATTTTCCGCTGCTGGGAGCGACTAATATCGTTGTAACAAATTATTGTGTATCAAAGGATTCTCCTTTCTGGCAAGTGCTGCGAACGTTCAATCCGGACATGATATTTCTGGATCCTGCGCGACGTTCTGACACTGGAAGCAAGGTATTCCTTCTGGAAGACTGTAGCCCAGATGTTCTCACTTTACTGCCGGAGATATTCAGCATTTCCGGAAATCTGCTGCTCAAATTGTCCCCAATGGCTGACATTACAATGTTAGTCAATCGTTTACATTCGTTCGGAGGAAAGACGAAAGAAGTGCACGTCGTATCAACAGGAGGGGAGTGCAAGGAACTGCTCTTATGGGCCGTTCCGGATAATGCGAACTGCAACGAAATCGGCAGTGCATCCGATACTTCAGCAAACGATAGAGCAACGAATCTGTCCGTTACATCGCCAAGCTACGAATTGATAATCAATGAGAACGGGCATACAATCCGTCAATTGTCCGATGTTGAATCACATTCAGAACCAATCCTGTTAAACGATGAAGAAGATTTCAGCAGTGCCGGAATGCTGTTCGAACCAGGCAAGGCGATTTCAAAATCCGGGATATTCAATACGCTCTGCTCCAGATTCAATCTCCACAAAGCAGGATTGTCCACACACCTCTACTTCAAGCGTGAGAATGAAATTTCAGACAGCGGGATTGACAGCCTAAAATCCTTCGGCAAGTGCTATAAAATACTTGAAATAGCAAAATTCAATAAACAATCAGTCAAGGAGTTCTCCAAGAAATTCCCAAGTGCTGAAGTCACAGCGAAAAACATCTCCGTCAAGTCTGAGGATCTTAAAGCAAAACTGAAATGCAAGTCCGGCGGTGACATTCATATCTTCGGTATCAGACTGGACTTCAACAACGGCAAGTCAGACAATTACCTTGTTGCTACGAGGAAAATTTGAATAAGGCATTCTCAAAAAGCAACAGCGCCCTCAGCTCAAAATCACAGGAAAAATTTACTCCGGGCATCTGCCACTTTTTGATATTTGAGTCTCAGTTCCCAATATAAGGTGACACCCTCTATTGCTATCGCCACTGCTCTCTGGAGATATAACCACGGGAACAACAAACTAGACCTTTCTCTTAAACGCGTCTTCGGAATTCCGCGACCGTAATTGCAGTCGCTATAGCAGCATTAAGTGATTCTGAACCAGGCTCATCCTTAGGATATGGAGGAATGTACAGCCTATCAGAAACAAGGCCAGCAACCTTTGGCGATATGCCGTTGGATTCATTCCCGATTACGACTACAGCCGGAGCATCAACGCCCACTTGAAGATTAGAGGCATAAATATCATTGCCGTCAAGGAATGTCCCGTAAACATTGCCGCCAAGTTTCAGTGCCGCCCTGCAGACCGACGGAATATCGACGTAATGGAATTTCACTCTGAAAATAGCCCCCATAGTGGCTTGAACAACCTTAGGATTAAACACGTCAACTGTATCAGGAGCCGCGAATATCGCCTTGATTCCGAACCAGTCGGCGATTCTTATGATTGTCCCTAGATTTCCGGGGTCACGGATAGTATCGAGCACAAGAAACAGCCCAGAATCACCTATACAATTGCTTAAAGACGCCTCATCGGATATATTGATATTTACCGGCTTATGCACAACCGCCATTACAGGCGAAGGAGAAGACAGAGAGGTCATTCTTGACATTGCCGCATCACCTGTCTCTTCGATTCGATATACAGTTTCAATTCGGAAATCGGACCGCAAAGCCTCATTTACAAGCTTTTCCCCCTCGACACAAAAAAGTCCGAGTTTATCCCTGTATTTCTTTTCGCTAAGAGAACGAACTCTTTTTATTTCATTAGCAGAAACAGTCATTTCTTACGGCTTTCAAAAAGTATAATTTTCAGGATGCCGACACATATCTACAAGTACATATCGCGAATCATAAAGATTCTCAGGCCATCCGGCGACAAATTTACATAAAATATCATCACAAATTATCCTGTACTGCATAATAGTCTGACGCGAAAAAGTTAAATTTGTACCGGAATTTTCAGGGAAATTGAGACTTGAACTGAACATACTCAAAACAATCAAAGCGGCATTGTGTCTTGCAGTGCCGGTGTTTTTGTTTTCCATACAGTCCTGCAGTACCACAAAGGTTCTCGCAGACGGCGAATACAGACTTGCCAGCAACGACATTGAAGTCCTCAATGACAAGAAGTTCAATACCGGTCAACTCGAACCTTATCTCAAGCAAAAACCCAATTCCAATCTTATTTTCGGCTGGAATCCGTTCCTGAACGTGTACAACTGGGGAGGTAACAAGAATACTTTCTTCCCGAAACTGTTCCGAAAACTCGGAAAAGCTCCGGTGGTTTACGAAGCGGATAAAGTCGACGCATCCGTGGAGAACATATCCCGACACCTGGAGTACTTGGGATACTATGGTTCCAAAGTAGATGCAAACGTGAACGTCAAGAGAAAACTCGTTAAAGTCAAATATAACGTAACCTTAGGTAAACAGTTTCCTGTCAAAAAGATACATTATGCACTTCCAGGCAATGACGAATTTTCGGAAACTTTTTATTCAGACACTTCAAAAGTCTTGATAAAAGCAGGAATGCCGCTGTCCGAGAGCACACTTGAAGATGAAAGCCAGCGTTCATCTTCATTTATGCGCAACGCCGGATATTATGGATTCACCAAGAACTATTATTTCTTCCAAGCCGACACCTTGTCCGTACCGGGTTATGCGATTCTCGAATATCGCATAAACGAATATACCCGTAACGAGAGTGCCAAGAAAGCGACTCCGTTCAGGAAATTCTATTTTGACGGCGTTGACATAACGTATCCTGAAAAGTTCAAGATACGCGAGAAAGTGCTGAAGAATCTCAATACCATAACGCCTGGCAGTCTATACAG
>CAVKAQ010000151.1:0-4437 GCA_963654225.1 Butyricicoccaceae bacterium
AAAAAACACCCACAAGCATATGGCTGGGCTACAGGAAAAAGGTATCATTGAAAGAGTCGGGCCTAACTTCGGTGGTACTTGGAAAATCAATCGTCAATAACGACAAAACTGACAGAATACGCGAAATGCGCACTCTGTCAGTTTTTCGTTACGGCTGTCCACACCTCAGAAGAAAATTTTTTCGCCACGAGTGTATCCATAGTTAGATGTAACATTCAGAAACGCCTCCTCTCTGGTGGCATATTCATAGCAACACCTTGTCTCAACGATTGTGAGTCATTTGATGGTGCAGTAAGTCCCCTTGCCTCGGGTACTGGTCACCATCTTTCCTATGCCCCGGCCCAACGCCTCTACTTCACTGGAGCGGAAGAAGGCATTGGCAATCGACGAATTGAAAGCACGTGGTCACTTTTCGATGGGAATTTACAATCGCACAATGGAGAAGTATATTTTGGAGCTGTGGATATTTTATGTAATTTTGGAGTGTGACTCCAAAATTACATGGGATGGAAACAAAATATATCACAAGAGATATGGAGAGTCTGCTTCTTGAGGCAGCGCAGTATTTCTTGGGAATCTCGAGAATTCCGCCGCTGATGTCAAACTGACAAATTACAGGAATTTGAAGTTCTGAGCGATGGCCCTGCTGCCCGGTGGACCGTGTTTATTCAGACTCCTTGTAAACAGGTCCAATGAATGTGTCAAACCTTTTCTAGTTAAGGTCAGCCGTTCACTACTTTATTGTCTCTCAGGAATCGTTTCAGGAAAGGGGTCAGAAAGTAGGGGAATGTGTAGAACTTCCCGTTCCATCCGATGTTCCTGTAACACAACTTGATTCCGTAATGGACATCGGGATAGGCTTTCCAGTCGATCAGCTTGTTGAGCGAAGCTGTCGCCCCGTCGTTTGCCTTCACTTCTACCGGAACAAGCGAATCGCTGTCCCTGACAAAAAAGTCCATCTCCACAGACGGATTGTCGTGCTTGTAGAAATACAACTGTCCATATCCTGATTTGATCAACATCTCACCCACGACATTTTCGTAAATTGCGCCCTTGTATGTTCCGAAATTCCGGTTTGCCCGAAGGTCTTCCTGCGCTTCCTCGTCCAATGATGCAATCAGGAGGCCGGTGTCGTGGTAGTAGAGCTTGTAGTTGGACGCGTCATAGTTCCCTTTCAGCGGAAGTTCCGCATTGCTCAGGCAATATGCCACATTGATGACACCGGCTTCCTTCAGCCATTCCACGCTTCCGATGTAGTCCCGGTTCCGCGCGTTTCGTGCCACTTTCGTGATCTGGAACTTCTTGTTGTCCTTCGCCAGAAATGTGGAAATGTGGCTATATACAGCCAGAATCTTCGCCTTGTCCGTCTCTTTTGCGTATTTCGTGATGTCTTCCGAATAGTCCCTGAGGAGCTGCCGCTGAAGCCCCAAAGTCCCGCTGAAATTTCCGCTGCCTATGTACATTTTGACAACTTCCGGCATTCCACCGATCGTCATATAATCCCGGAAGACGCCGAACATCGTGTCGATCTCCAGATTGGTGAACGGCTTGAGAGCAATCATATTCGAGTACAAACTGCCCACTTGCTCCCTTGAATACCCCTTTGCCCAAAGGAATTCTTCAAAATCCATTGAGTGCATATCGTAGTCATCCTTGAAGCCAACGGCGTTGGATTCGATTTCCTCGTAGTATATGCCCATAAGCGACCCGGAGCAGATGACGTCATATCTCCTGTCCAGACAGAATGACTTGAGCGATGTGGCGCAGTCGGGGCATTTTTGAAGTTCATCGAAGAAAATCAGTGTCTTGCAGGGAATGAACTTCCAGGAAGGTTCGAGAAGGGATATGTTCCTGACAATTGTGCCGACATCGTAGCCGTCATTGAAGATGGCACGGAATTTCTTCTGCAGTACGAAGTTAATCTCGATTACGGACTCATAATTGCCCAATCCGAAGGCGCGTATGGACTGGGTTTTCCCAATCTGTCTAGCCCCTTTAACAATAAGGGGCTTCCTTTCCGGATTTTCCTTCCATGACTTAAGGAAGCTATCTATTTTTCTCTCAAGCAGTCCCATTTGTTGTTTCACATTTTTCGGTACAAAAATAGCTAAATTTTCACATTTTCGGCTGTTTTTTGGTTGAGTTTTTCACATTTTTCCGAACGCAAAGTAGATTCCTTGCTCCTGAAGCATCCAGTCGTAGGCAGGAATCACCTGGATGGTTTTCCCTTCCTTGGTGATGGTCTCGTGTTGAAAATCTGTGATAATAAACAAGTTGTCGCAGCGGGTTGCCTTAGAACCGTCAAGCAAGCCGTTAATCTCACGATTTCTGGTCTTCAATGAAGACATATCATAGCAGACCTGATAAAGAGCCAGAGCCTTGTTCCCCTTGCATACGACAAAATCTGTTTCAAGGCCTTTATCATTCCTGTAATAGAAGACATCCTGTTCTTGGGGTCTAATCCGCCTCAAGGTAGTATAATTATTGCCCAATTGCAATACTCTCCCAAAATCAACCTGATCAAACTGCAATACTCCGCCATTATGACTGTGTTAAATTGCAATATTCCGCCGATTTCTAACGGACGAGATCGAAGTACTCTGGAGTTGTGGTTTTTTTATGTAATTTCGGAGCGTGATTCCAAAATTCCATAAAATGGAAACGAAAATACCACAGAGATATGGAGGGTCTGCTTATCTCAAATTATTTGAGTTTTGCTGGTATTTTGCTTTACTTTGCCAAAAAGACTCGGCCAAATTGCAGGCGCAGCAATTGCGTCTTTGCTATCAAGACAAATATTACTCCTCGCATAATCCTTGCACGACTATTGATATTCTTGTAGATAAACTAAAGTAGCTATGATTCCTTACGAAAAACTCGCGGCGGAAAACGCCAGGCTCCTCGGCATCATAAAAGCCCTGAAAGAGGAGAATGCGGTTCTTCGGTCAATGCTCCATCCGGAAGCGGAATTGCCGCCAAGGCCAAAAGAACATGAACCGAAACCTCAACCATTGGACAGAGAGGCCATCATTGCGCAAAGACTCTCTCTATTCCGCAGCCTTTTCCGTGGACGCGAGGACGTGTATGCCAAACGATGGGTAAGCAAGGACGGTGGGCGTGCCGGGTACAAACCGGTATGTGATTTCACGAATGAACGTGGCTGGTGCACCAAATTCCCATACGGTGCAGCCAATTGCTCGAAGTGCCAGGCTCGTCAGAACAGACCACTGACAGGCGAAGTGATTGCCAGTCATCTCAACAAGAACGCAGGAGGTGAGGACGTTATCGGTATATATCCAATACTTGATGACAACACCGTCAATTTCCTCTGTGCAGACTTTGATGACAAGACCTGCAAGCATGGGTACAAGGAGGATGTTCTATCCTATGTGACAGTCTGCCGCGAATGGGGAATACAACCTTGCATCGAGCGCTCACGCTCCGGCAAAGGTGCCCACGTCTGGATATTCTTCGCTGAACTTACACCTGCAATAAAGGCAAGAAAATTGGGATTCGCCATTCTCCGCGAGGCGATGAACCGTAACGGAAGGATGGAGTTGAATTCATACGACCGCTTCCTCCCCAATCAGGATTTCCTCCCGAGAGGCGGTTATGGCAACCTCATTGCTCTTCCATTGCAGGGGATGGCCAGACGAAATGGCAACAGTGTCTTTGTCGATGACAATTTCATCGCTTACGATGACCAGTGGCATTTTCTGTCATCGATTCAGAAGCTTAACCCTGAAGACATCGATAAGCAAATCAGTGCTCACGTATGCGAACTTGAACTGTCGAAATCGTCCGAGGATAAACCGTGGGAAACACCGAAAACCAAGGGAATCTCGTTCGAAGACTTCACCGGAGAGATTGAGGTTGTCAAGGTGAACCGAATATATCTCCCTCTGGGCAGATTGTCAGCAAAAGCCGTCAGCCACATAAAGAGACTTGCAGCCTTCCATAATCCGAAGTACTACGAACTTCTGAATGCCCGCAAACCATTGTACAAAACGCCGTCCGTCATATGCAGGGCAGACATGACGGATGAATACATATCGGTTCCAAGAGGATGCGAAGAGCCGTTGATAAAATTGTTCCAGAGCAATTTCACCTCATGGTCAACCATAGACAAGACAAATCCGGGCAGGCCGATTGATGTCGCTTTCAATGGCCAGCTCCGACCGGAACAGGAAGTTGCGGTCAAGGCACTGCTGTCCCACGACAATGGAGTCCTTCACGCAACCACGGCATTCGGCAAGACCGTCACGGCGGTTGCACTGATTGCCCAAAGGAAAGTGAATACTCTCATTCTTGTTCACACCAATGCTCTGCTTGAGCAATGGAAGAAGAAGCTCGAGAGATTCCTGATTATAAACTTCGAAGCACCGGAAGAACAGAAAGGAAAACGTGGCAGAAAGAAGGAGTTCAGCCCCATCGGCC
>CAVKAQ010000152.1:0-4408 GCA_963654225.1 Butyricicoccaceae bacterium
TACCGACATAAAGGAAGTCCTGGAGAAAAACAAAGACATAAACGCCTCATTCAAGATAATCCCGGTCAACAAGGACAATCTTTCTCATATATTTATGATAACGGACGCTCTGGATAAAGGCGAACTGGTCTGTTTCCTTTGCGACCGCTACCTTAGAAGCGAAAATGTCATCAATGCGGAATTTATGGGACATCCCGTGCGGTTCCCTTACGGCACCTTCCATATAGCCGCAAGAATGAAAGTGCCTGTCCTATTTTATTTTGCTGTAAGAGAACGTAATAGAACCTATCGCTTCTCATTTTCCGAGGCTGGGATGCCGACGCAGAAAAAGGGAGCGGAAGGCTTTATCCTTTCTCAGTTCATCAGTTCATTGGAGAAGGAGTTGAAATGTCACCCCGAGCAGTGGTACAATTATTACGATTTCTGGAATCTGAGGAATGACGTCAGACAATCTTGAGCCGCTTCCGTTTATGTTATCCGTTTCTTTGAAAAATGATGTTAGGTAAAGTATATATTGCTGATACGGCGATGATTACATCGCTTGGGCAAGGCGTGGACAGGAATTTCGACGCGCTTGTGAACGGCATATCAGGAGTAAAGGAATCTTCTTCTGCCAGAGTTACACAGTCTTCTGTGACTGCAGGATTGATTCCGGAGGAAATCTACGGTGATTTTGAACGCCAGTTCGGTGCCGATGCCCATTCTCGTGCGGAATTATTGGCGATTGCCTGCATCGATGCCCTGAAATGGGATTCAACTGTGCCTACGGGCCTTGTAATCGCATCTGCAAAAGGCAATATCTCATTGATTGAGAATAGATATTATCCTGATGCAGAGAGCGTTAAGTCTGATGAATCCGTGATGTTCGGCGCAATGGGCGAGCACATAGCCTCCCGTTTCGGTATTGCTGGAAAGGATACATTCGTGATTTCCAACGCCTGCATTTCCGGGGTTTCTGCCATAGCCGTTGCGAGAAGGATGATACTTGCCGGACATTATCGTCAGATGATAGTCGTAGGCGTAGATGTTCAGAATCGCTTCATTACCAGTGGTTTCGCATCATTCAAATCTTTGAGCCAGGAGTTGTGCCGGCCTTATGACGCGTCCAGATGCGGACTCAATCTCGGCGAAGCCTGCGGTGCGATGCTGCTGGCAGCCGAGCCTGTTAGTGCTGCTATAAGCCGTAGTGTCCTTGTGAGCATCGACGGTGGAGCTATGACGGACGATGCAAATCATATATCAGGCCCGTCAAGAACGGGTGACGGCCTCTTCTTCGCGATGCGCAAGGCGATGGTAGAAGCTCAAACTGCAGCAACCCAGATTAACGTGCTTCAGATGCACGGCACTGCAACCGCATACAACGATGAGATGGAATCGAAGGCGGTCGCTCTTGCCGGTCTTCAAGATGTGCCTGCGCAGAGCCTTAAGCCATATTTCGGACACACGATGGGCGCTTCCGGTGTCATCGAAACAATCATTCTGGCGGAAGAAATGAAACGCGGCGTGTTTGTCGGTACCATAGGATTTGAGACTTTGGGCGTGCCGATGCCGGTGAACGTTTCCGCAAATAACAGAATCATACCGGAGAACGGGAGGATATACGGACTCAAGACGGCTTCCGGGTTTGGAGGGACCAATGCGGCCGTTGTGCTTTCTGCTGCAAGGATGGAAAACGAAATTACCGCAGGTGTTCGTTGCGGCTCTTCGGAGGAATCCTCTGATGTTTCTTCTGATGCTTCGGACAGGACTATAATTGAATACGGTGATAGGGTGCCTATAGGGCATTCAACACACAATGATGCGGAAATCCATCTTGTCACCCACCGTACAGTGGAAATATCCGGCGGAAAAATATCCGTTGACGGAAACACGGTATTTGCATCTGAAACTTCTGATTTCCAAACGTTTATCCGAGAGGCCTTCAAGTCGAGAGGGGAGTCCAATCTGAAATTCTACAAGATGGATGATTTCTGCAAACTCGGCTATGTCGCCTCCGCTTGGGCATTTGACGGTTTGGAATACGGCGAGGAAGAATGCGGGCTCATATTGTCCGGAAATTACGGCTGCCTTGACACCGACATCAGGCATCAGGAAATTATTGACGCTGAGGGCGATTCATCTGCCAGTCCGGCCGTGTTCGTATATACGCTTCCGAATGTCGTGGCCGGAGAAATCTCTATACGACATCACATAAAAGGCGAGAATACGTGGTTCTGGTCAGACGACAGCACTATGTCAGACCTGCGAAAATATGCCGGGCTCGCTGTCAAATCGCAGAATTTGAAGTATTGCGCAATCGGCCATTTTGATTTTCTAAAAGGAGAATATTTCGCTAAATTTGAAGTTTTAGTGCCGACTATAGATATTTAAAAATATGGAAGAACTTATAGAAAAACTGAAATCGCAGTTGATAGAAGCGTTGAATCTTGAGGAAGTTGCGCCCGAAGATATTGATCCTGAGGCACCTTTGTTCGGAGACGAAGGACTTGGGCTTGATTCGATAGACGCCCTTGAGGTTATACTGCTTCTTGATAAGGAATACGGTATAAAGTTGAAAAATCCTGCAGAAGGAAAGTCCGTTTTCCATTCGATAAAGACGATGGCAGACTACATCACTTCCCACAAAAAATAATGTTAGGCAAGACTGTTTTCAGGTTCAGATAGTTCGATGAGAAAGGTCTATGTAAATGGTATCGGGGCGATATCGGCGGCAGGAAACAATGTCGCTGAGAATGTCCGTGCGCTGTCCAGCGGCCAATCTTTCATTGCACCGGTAAGACGGTTCGAGACTGCAATACCATCTCCCGCTGGGGAGGTGTCTCTGTCCGACAATGAATTGAAGCTTTCCTTGAACATTGATGAAGGGGAAATCATAAGCCGTACCGCATTGCTGGCACTTGCCGCCATCGGGGAGGCGATTGACGATTATCAGCATCGAAGCCATCTGGAGCTGTCAGACATTTTCAGAAGCGGAGTCCGTGTAGCATTCATATCGGGAACTTCCGTAGGCGGAATGGACCTCAGTGAAGTGTTCTGGGCCGCGCACAGGCAGGATTTGTCCACTGGAAATGTTGAAATGCTGAAAATGCACGACCCCGGTGCGGCCACCTCCGCTGTTGCAGATAGGTTGCGGGAAAAGGGAATCGTATTCGATGTCGTATCTACCATCAGTACGGCCTGTTCTGCGGCCGGCAATGCCATAATGCTGGGCGCCAGGATGTTGAAGTCCGGACAGTGTGACATAGCGATTGTCGGCGGTACAGACTCGTTGTGCAAATTTACAATGAACGGTTTCAATTCATTGCGCATTCTGGACCCTCAGGTATGCCGGCCGTTTGACGAATCCAGAGTCGGGCTTAACTTGGGCGAAGGTGCAGGTTATCTGATACTTACATCGGATAAGACAGCTTCTTACTGCTCTGTCGCCGGATGGGGCAATGCAAATGAAGCATATCATCAGACTGCAAGTACGCCGGAAGGAATAGGGCCTGGAATGGCGATGACTGCCGCTTTGGAATGTGCAGGCTTGAAGCCTTCCGACATAGATTTCATAAATACGCACGGTACAGGCACGCAAGTGAATGACCAGGCGGAGAGCAATGCGATGTTGCGCATTTTTGAAGGAAAAGTCACTCCGTTCAGTTCGCTGAAAGGCTATTTCGGCCACACATTGGGAGCCTCCGAAGGAATAGAGGCGGCGCTTGTCTGTAAAGCCATTGACATTCAGGAGGTAACATTTATGCGCTCCTGCGGATTCTCAGAGCCTATAGCGGAAACAGGTCTCGTGCCATACGATGGTGTCGCTAAAATAGCTCCCCGCAACATAATGTCATCTGCATTCGGATTCAGCGGCAATTGTGTTTCACTTATATTCTCGAAATAACTATGACAGTGATTCCAAATACTCCCTGCTATATAAGCAACGCAAATTACCTTTGTCCGGAGGCGCTGTCATCTACAATGGACTGTCCGGTCGGGCAGGTCGCTGCCGAGAATCCTGGCTTCAAGGCTGATCCGTGTGCTGAAATATCTGAAGATTTTGCCCCGCGTAAAGTGCAGGAGCCTGACTACAAGCCTATTATCACAGACGCGAATCTTCGCCGCAGGATGGGGCGATTGCTCAAAATGTCCGTAAGCTGCGCTCTCAAAAGCATAGACGGCATTCCGTCAGAGGATATATGCGGAGTAATAACTTCCACTGGAATGGGCTTTATGAAGGACACCATTTCGTTTGGTAACAGCCTGTTTGACAGGGCGGAAGATATGCTCAATCCTTCTCCGTTCATGCAATCCACATTCAATACGGCATCGGGATATATAGCATTGATAAGAAAAATACGCTCATATAACACGACTTATGTGCAGCGCGCCGATGGAGTGGTTTCCTCACTGGTTGACGCAGTTATGC
>CAVKAQ010000153.1:0-4407 GCA_963654225.1 Butyricicoccaceae bacterium
GTCTGGGCTTGGCCTAGTCCGGAGCTGCTCAGAATGTCCACGAACTGGTCTGGAGATGAGCCAGCGAGAAGCAATGCGGTGAATCCTGCATCTGTGGACTTGGTGAGAAGGTCGGCGGTCTTTTCCCATTTTGACACGCTCATTTTCTTCGGCTCGGGCACGGATACGACCATCACCAATCCTTTGGCTGCCAATGTGTCGCGGTATTCGCCATCGGCATCGCGGAAAGAGAGGCGCGGGAATTCTGACTCGTTGATATTGACCTCTTTCTTGATGGTCCTAGCTTCCACGAATGTCCAAGTGGAATCCGGAATGTTGTTCAGAGTGAATACCCCGGATTTGCCGTTCTTCTCGTATATGAATGTTGAGATGTATTCGTCTTCATCGGCGTCGGGGAGTCCTTCGGCGGCCTCGAGTCTGGATGACAGATTGAATGGCGTGAGTTCGAGCATCGGGATGAACATTAGCGAATATGCGGCGAAGGCGATTACTGCTGCCACTGTCAGTGCGAATGTTACGTATTTGCTGTTCTTGGGCTTGCCGAGGTCTTTGAACGGGATGAATCCTGCGAATGCGATGAGGCAGAGAATTATGTTTTTTGCAAATGTCTGGAAATGAGTCAGATGGATTGCTTCTCCGAAGCAGCCGCAGTCCATATTCGGATTGAGAATCCATAGTAGCAATGCCAGCAGCGTGAATCCCCACAGCAGAATGGATGACGCCCAGGCGGTGACGATTCTGAATACTCCTGTGACGAGACAGATTCCGAGCAATGTTTCCAGGGATGCGAATGCCTCCGCAATGAAGCCGGCAATGCCGGAGAGGAAGCCGATATGCAGAAAGTTGAGGTATTCCCTGATAATCAGCGTTGTGCCCACGGGGTCCATCAGTTTCAGTATTCCCGCTGCGAAAAATACGAATCCGAGAATCACAGCGCAGAAGCGTCTTGCCTTATTTCCTATATAATTCATTGCAGTAGAATCTGTTTATTTTCTTGTTTTCTGTTTTTACTTGTCTGAGTCCGTACTTCTTTTTGTCCGTTCGCGGTCTGGTCGTGAGTCTCGCGGGCCTATCGTTTACCTTCGACGGTGGCGATGACGGCCGCGGATATTTCGTCTGCCGGGAGCATCGAACCGTCTGCCGCGCTGCAGTCAATTCTTATGAAGTCCGGGTCCAGTTCGCATTGCCGCCGATATACGTCGCGGACTTTTTCCTGAAACCTGATGTCCGCCTCGTGTATGTCGTTGTGTCCCTCCAGGTACTCTCTGTCGTCTCCGCTGCGGCCTGCCACCAGCTTTTTCTCCACAAATCCGATCGGCACGTCCAGAAATATGTTCAGGTCTGGCTTCGGCAGGTTGAAATCACCGTATTCGGTGTCGAAAATCCATTTGCGGAGCTCCTCACGCTCTTTGTCGTCCTCGATTTTCGCACACTGGTAGGCTATGTTCGAATATACATATCTGTCAAGCAGCACGATGCCGCCTTCGTTCAGGGTGTTCCACATCTCAGGCGCGGCCCTGTGGCGGTCTTCCGCATAGAGCAATGCCACCAGCTGCGGATGCACCTCGTTTATGTCTCCGAATCCGCCTCTCAGAAATTTGCCGATAAGTTCCCCGTAAACAGGAGATTCGTACCTCGGGAAATGTATGTAAGTCAATTCCTTGTGCTTGCTCTCAAGGTATGCCTTGAGTCTTTTTACCTGTGTGGATTTTCCTGAACCGTCCAGTCCTTCAAGTACAATCAGCATAGTCTCTGTGCGTTTATTATTTGAGGTTTATCCAATTTCCGTTGTCTGTGTCGCTCGTGAGTTTCGGGCAGTTCCCGTCGCCTGTGTCACTTGCGTGCTTCGGGGCTATTTCACTATCTCCCTGTCTATTCGCCTCGGTACGCTCGTGATTATCTCATAAGGGATTGTGCCGAGTATATCTGCAAGTTCGGTGATGGTTGGGTCTTCTCCGAATATCGTCACTGTGTCGCCGACCTTCGCTTCCACTCCCGTGATGTCCAGCATACACATATCCATACATATATTTCCTATGGTCGGGACTCTGTGCCCGTTGAGGGAAAATGAGGCGTGTCCGCATCCCAGATGCCGGTCAATGCCGTCGGCGTAGCCTACCGGTATGGTCGCTATGGTCGTTCCTTCCGGGGCGATGTGCCCGTGCCTTCCGTAGCCGATGGTGCCGTCGCCTGGATTCAGATGCTTGATTTGCAGGATTTTGCATTTGAGCGATGCTACCGGAGACAGTCTCTTGCCTGGGATTGCGCTGATGCCGTAGATTCCGATGCCGAGCCTTACCATATCGTGCTGGTACTGTGTGAATCTCTCGATTCCGGCCGAATTGAGGACGTGCAGCATCGGCCTGTAGCCTATCTCGCTGATGATGCGCTCCGCGTTGGCTTCAAACATCTTGATCTGTCCGAGCGTGAAGTCATCCGAGTCAGGGTCTTCGGCTGCTGCCAGGTGTGAGAATATCGACTTGACTCTGACAAATTTGCAGTCTTTGAGGAAGTCTGTCAGTTCCTGCAGCTCGCTTGTCATAAATCCGAGCCGGTGCATTCCCGTGTCCAATTTGATGTGGACGGGGAAGTCTGTTATGCCTCTTTGCTCGAGGATTCCGCAGAGGGTGCGCAGGGAGTAAAGGTTTGGTATGCTCGGCTCCAAGCGGCTGTCTATCATCTCGTTGTAGTAGTCGGTACCGGCAGTGAGGACGAGTATCGGCAGGCTGATGCCGGATTTTCGGAGTTCCATTCCTTCTATAGGGTACGCAACTGCAAGGTAATCAGCACCTTCTTTCTGCATTATGGAAGCAAATTCGACGGCTCCGTGGCCGTATGCGTTCGCCTTGACAAGGACAAGAAGTTTGGTGGAGGGCTCCAGCAAACTCCTGAAATATCTATAGTTATCACGGCAGGCGCTCAGTTTGAGCTCGAGCCTTGAAAAGTCGTTTTCTTTCTGCATCTTTCTCTTTTCAGATTCTGAAAATCTGACCCGATTCTACAAAAATACAGAATTATTCCGAGTGTCCGAATAAAATTCTCTATATTCGTCTGATTGCTGACAATTGTTGGTTGGTCTGCTATTTGTTTGATATTGCCGCCGGGGAAGATGAAAAATATGTTACACCCGTGGATATAATTATTGAATATTAACAAGATAAAAATTAAGTATTATGGGATATTGGGTTATATTCGGCTTGCTGATGATTGTAAGCCTGTTGGTGCAGAATATGCTCCAGAGCAGATTCAACAAGTACTCCAAAGTGCCAATCGGCAACGGGATGTCCGGGGCGGAAATTGCGCGTAAGATGATGAATGACAACGGTATATATGATGTCAAAGTGGAGTGCATCCCCGGTATGCTGACAGACCATTACAATCCGGCTACCAAAACCGTGAACCTGAGCCAGGCTGTCTATGAAGGCCGCTCGGTGGCGGCTGCGGCTGTGGCGGCTCACGAATGTGGGCACGTGGTGCAGCATTCAGTCGGGTATGCACCGCTGAAACTTCGCTCCGCACTCGTGCCTGTCGTGTCGTTCGCGAGCAACACAGTGCAGTGGATTCTCCTTCTGGGAATCCTGATGGTCAATGTGTTCCCGGCTCTTCTCTGGATAGGAATCGCACTTTTTGCGCTGACTACAGTCTTCAGTTTCGTGACATTGCCGGTGGAAATCAATGCAAGCGCACGTGCGGTCAACTGGCTTGAGTCTGCGGGCGTAACCAATTATGAGACAAGGCCGATGGCTATTGATGCTCTCAAATGGGCGGCATACACCTATGTAATCGCTGCGCTCAGCTCGCTTGCTACACTCCTATATTATATAGGTATCGCCAGAAACAGAAACTAAAGATTATAGGCATTGTCGGAAACGGAGACTGAGGTGTTATGGACGGATCAGTTGACTTGAGGTTTATGTCCGAGGCGCTGCGTGAAGCACGTGAGGCGGAAGCGGAAGACGAGATTCCGATCGGTGCGGTCGTGGTGTTCGGTGGCCGTGTCATTTCCAAAGGACACAATATGACGGAGAGGTTGCACGATCCGACGGCGCACGCGGAGATGATTGCGATAACTGCCGCTACAGAGGCAATGGGCGGGAAGTATCTCAATGACTGTACTTTATACGTGACTGTCGAGCCGTGCCCGATGTGTGCTGCGGCTTCCGCTTGGGCTCAGGTGGGGCGCATTGTGTATGGGGCGATTGACCCGAAACGCGGTTACTCGAAGTATTCGCCGTCTCTTCTGCATCCAAAAACCGAGGTCGAGGCTGGGGTTATGGCCGAAGAATGCGGCAAACTCGTCTCGGACTTTTTTAAAAACAAGAGGTAATATGGTATTGAGTCGAGTTTTCGGAGCGTAGCGACTCAAGAGGTCTGGGGAATACGGTCCCCAGTGCTCCTGGGAGCTGT
>CAVKAQ010000154.1:0-4376 GCA_963654225.1 Butyricicoccaceae bacterium
CCTTCTGACACAAGCCAATTGAAATCATGAAATCTGTATGAGTCCGTAAAAAAGATTGAAAAATGTCATTTGTCTACTTCAAAGTAATTCATAATCAAGTTGTGTGCGTTCTAATTCGTAAAGACTAATTACTTATGTCGATTATCTTCCGTCACTTCCAAGTCTTGCAATGACTCTTCTAACGAGAAAACTTGATAATCAAAATCATAGACACTCATAGATGGATCGTAGTAGGCATCGGCAAACATTTTCGGCAATTGAGGGAGGAACCATGAGCCTATGATTACCGCTGGATTGAAAACCTTGCTAATCCAAATCCTATGATTGTATTTCTTGGCAAAATAAAGCACAATCTCCACCGTATCCGAGAATTCTCGATTTTGAGGGAAAAAGATACCGCTCCTTTCGTAAAGTATCACCTGTCGAACAAATTCACAAAGATTATATATATATAGCATACTTCGCTTATTATGCCAGCATGGGAAAATCGGAGTCTTTGTGGCCAGCCATCCCAAACGGAGGAAATTTCCCTTACATTTAGGCCCGTAAATCATCGGTGGACGAAGAATGGCTACCTTAAATGTATCGCAAGCCAACTTGTTCAAGCCATTCTCTGCTTGAAGTTTCGAATCACCGTAGAAGTCATTTGGATTAGGCAAGGTTTGGGATGTTATCACGTGGGACTTTAGCGAACGGCTCACATGATATACAATTTCACTGCTCATGAAAATAAACTGTTTCACACCATGTTCTTTTGCCCATAGAGCAATCTCAATGGCTAAATCGCTGTTCACTTTATAATACAGAGATGCCATACTTGGTTTAGGGTCAACGTGGGCAATACCCGCCACGTGAAACACTACATCATATTTGGAGAAATCGGCCTGTTTCCATACCTCATTCATTGTATCAACCGTATCGACCTCAAACTCCTGCTGCTTTCTAAGGAGCCAGTGTTCAACATTAGTGCCCACATAACTATTGGCACCAGTTATTAATACCTTTTTCATTGCTATTAAACTGGACGATTGCCGTAATCATAATTGTATTAATCCATCTTCATTATACAGGACATCCCAATACTTGCGTACTAGACGAGTACCATACTTCACCTCCACCGCAGGGAGATGTTCACCCAGCAGTTGCTTTACCCTGAGGTACGGGAGATTCAATCCTGCACCAGCATATAGTATGATAGTGGCCGTAACTCTCGGATTCAAATCCGTGAGCCACGGGCTATCATTTTCATCAAGCATAAAGTCAAAGCCGATGTTCCCATCCAGTTTCAGTTCCCTGACAATATCTTCACAAAGAGCGTAGGCACTATCCTTTTTCTCAATCACAGAAGTCTGGGCAATGCTCATTGAACTAGTCGTATTCCGGCGACCTGCGATGTAAAGAGTTTTTCCGTGATCGGCAAGCAAATCCACAGTATATTCCACCCCAGGCAAATACTCCATTGCCATTATAGTAGGCATTGGGGTGCAGCCATCCAGAATTTTGCACATTTCATCAAGAGTGACGCTCATTGATGACGGCTTCTCGTGCATAAAAATCTCGCTAGAGGATAAGTTAGCTCGAACAATTCGCACACCACGACTCCCACTGTTTTCCGTCATCTTCACACACACAGGGCGTTCCGGGAAATCAAGTTCAGAAATTCGTCTTCGAAGTGTATCTGACGAATCCACCAGAAAATACTTAGGGGTAGTCAGATTCTTGGACTTCATAAATTCATAGAGGTGATACTTGCAGTTAGCTGTCGCCAATGTATCCTTGTCCAAGACAGCAACCTTAACTCCAATACTCTCGAAATCATACATTCGTTCCAGTATGTATGGAAGTTCCATCGAAATATGAGGGAAAAAGACATCGACATTCTCTTTTGCACAGATATCGAGCAGAGTGTCGACATAACAACTGTCAGTATATCTTGGAACTTGATAATATTTGTCAACAAAAAGGCTGTTTGTAAGAACATCCTCACTGATATCGCATCCCACTATGCGTATTTCTCTCTCGTGGTTCTCTTTCAAACAACGAAAAAAGCCGGGCATAAAGAAAGCTCCGCAAGCGGAACTGAGTACTGTAATACTCTTCATATTATTACGCATTAAAACTCAAAACTAAACTTGCCGAACACATCATCAAAAGTCTCTGCTCTCATAATCTGCAGCACGGTTCCATCCGTTCTCTTGACATACATGGGACATTGAGGCTTTATAAATTGAGGTTTAGAAACAATGGAATATCCTCCACAATTATCAAATACGGCCACATCGCCATCTGCCAATGAACCTGTCCATCCCGAGACCATTACATCCTGTTCTAGACAAGTGAATCCCATTATGTCAATGCTATCAAAGTGTCTCTGCTCTTTACCACAAGGGATTATGTGAGTAGGCAACTTTTTCAGAGTACATATTTCTCCCAGATTATGATAATCTCCATCCATATTGGCAATCCAACGCCCGCGGATTTGCTTAATGCTTAAGATCTTGCTTACAAAACTCAGATATCTGGCGACAACCGTCGTTCCCGGTTCCGTAAAAAGAACCGGCTTCTTAACTGTTCCTTTGTAATGTTCTGCAAACGGCGCAATGGCCGCTTTACAATAATCCATATATGTAGGGACGGATGTTCCTCCGAACTGATTCTTCAGATAATCGGCCATATCCGCAAACATACCGCTACCTAGACTGATGTATTCCGGCACGCCATCAATGTACTTCTCAGCCATTGCCAGCATAATTTGCGCGCGCTGCGCCCATGCCTCTAAACTGCGACATCTGCTGATGTGGCAATGAAGACCTACAAGACGCAAATTGGGAGTCGCCTTTATAATACGGACAGTTTCCAATAAATCTAGGCTATCGTCCTCAAGGCCGAAACGGCTTATGAAATTTGCCCCAAGATCCAGATTAATCCTTAGTCCGACAGAGAACTGCCTTTCAGAATGCGCACGACAGTATTCAACCACACGCCGAGCCTCATCTAAGGAATCAATATTAAGAATTCCCTGATTGTCAAGATGCTCATATGCTTCAACTCCCTTCGTCGGACCGTTGTAAACGATATGACGATTATCATAGCCAAGCCTCTTGGCGAGAGTGTACTCCATATCAGAAACGATCTCTGCATACCCGCCAAGGTTCTTCACAAGGTGGCAAAGATACGGGGTGTAATTTGTCTTGTATGAGTACGAAATCTGGTAGTTGGGATAGACAGATCTGAAGGTAGTCTCCAGATGTCTATAATTCTCGACAAATCCAGTTTCGTCAAACAGGTAAAACGGAGTACCTGTCTTTTGTATCAGGTCTGTTATAGTCCGAAACATATTATCCATCAATTTTATCTGAGCCGCTAATCATATCCTTACGATAGACGTTCAAATGAGGACGCTCACAAGTCCCATAGTCTTCAGAGACCCTCATAACCAATATCTTGAAAGTGTAGAATATTACTTTGATATCCAGCCAAAGTGACACATTGTCGGCATAGTCACATTCATATTTAAACTGTTCCTCGTATGTAGTTACAGCTTTGCCGCTCAAAGAATCCGGTGGAATCAACCCTCCTCGCACTGTATGACGCTTCCGTTCATTCGCCAAGAAGCATGGCCCATAATATGTCGGCATAGGACGAGGGCCTACAAATGACATCTTCCCGATAAAGATTGACCAAAGCTCAGGCAACTCATCAAGAGAAGAGTTGCGGAGCAAAATGCCAGCTTTAGTCAATCGCTCGCTCTCAGGCAGCAGATTCCCCGATTCATCTTTCTTATTGGTCATCGAACGGAACTTGTACAGCGTGAACGGTTTTTCGTCCTTGCCAATGCGCTCCTGTCCGAATAGAAGCGGGAATCCCATTGTCAAAGCCACATATATCGAGATTATCAAATAAAGCGGCAACAGCACAATCATCGCGATTATGGACAAAAAGAAGTCAAGAAATCTCTTGAAAAAATATCTATACATATAACGAATTCCAATAATCAAATCCAGTTATTCATTGCCGCGCCAACATTTTCGCTTTTCATTATAATACATACTAGGAACCTCTTTCAGAATTGCCCAATTCATTTTTATCTGTCGGGCAGGGTCTTGAAAAAGGCGAGTTAACCATATAAACCTCAATGAGCCTATATGGAATTTTGGCATAACCAAATCACCTACCCAAAAATTCAAGGCGGCTCCAATACCAAACAATACTCCTTTCTTTAGAAGAAGTTGTATGCGATTACAAAAGATTTCTTGTTTTGGATTTCCAAGAGACACCCAAATCATATCCGGTTTAAACAAATTAATATCCTGCGCAATTCCTTCATAGTCAAACTCATTTACTTTGCAGAAAGGAACTTGAATATGTTTTATATA
>CAVKAQ010000155.1:0-4347 GCA_963654225.1 Butyricicoccaceae bacterium
TGTTGTTGTAAGTATTTGAAAATTACATAATTGTTAAATTTTTAACGAAGTATTGCCTAAATACAAGTCTCCGGTAATATATCTGTTCAAGGAAAATATCGATGACTATGCTGCTGAACGGCAGGTGTTGCCGGATTATGTTTTCGGCTTTGTGTATGTACACGAGGCAATGCACGCTTACTATGATTCCAAGAATAATTCCGGATACCTCTCTGTCACCGAACTTGAGGAAGCGTTCGCCGAATTCGGAATGCTTGACTTTTTCTATAACACAAATTTGGGGAATGAGCCTGGAAGTCTATTGGAAACGGCATACGAAGATGTTAAATCAAAGCAGTCCAGCATTAGTCTGAGTCACTATGGATTCGGGGCGGAAATGTTGGATATCGCTTTGTCAAGAAAAGATGTTCCGGCGAAAATGATGGCCGATTACAGAAAAATCTCCAATTGGATTGATGTACAGCGGAAAGCAGTGCAAGATTATAGAAATGAGGTCTCCTTATTGATCCGCGGTTCAGTTGTAAATTATGCGGGAAAAGCTCAGAATTGCTATGATTATGTGATGACAATCTTGAATACTAAATTTACTAAGCCAAAGGTAAGCGCACTTGACATTGAGAGTCGAGCCAAAAGAGAAAACGATAAGAAAAAAGAAGAAGAACGTATTTCAAGAAGACTGCCTGAAGACAAGATATATACCGGGCTGGATTCACAGAAAGTCCTTGTGCCATTCTTCGCCTCGGCATCCCTCGATTATGTAGTTTATGCTTTGGCCACCTTCTGCAATCGATGTCTGAAGATAATAGAAATCCCGGAACCATACAACAAGGAAAATGTCGGGTGTGGAGCCTTTAAGATGCCGAAACGTCGAGATCCAGAAAAAATTTCAGCCGAAGCCGGTCTAAATGACGTACGAAAAACGGTTTTTCAAGGTCTTTTCAGGGCTAGCTATGGTGATAAATGCTTGGCTCTCCCTGATGGCACAATTACTGATATTCGATGCGGTTGGCATCTGGGCACGAATCAAGATGACCCTGTAAACGACATAAGAAAAAGCTTGTCAGATATTCTTCTCTTAACGGGTAAACACTTTTTCATAAAAGACCGGGGTTACGGTTATGTGCTGTACGGAGAGGAAGAGCTGTTGCCGGAATTTCAGAAGATTCTGCCGTATTTCAGTGACAGTCTCAAACCCAGCCAACCTTAATCCGAAAATAACAAATTTTTCCTTACGATTTAGCTTCAGTTGACTACTATGAATAGTATTAATTTAAAAAATAGTACCTATGTCAATTGCAGAAGAATTCAAATCATTTTTGTCTAAAAGTCCGGCTACCAACAGGAATTATTTCTATAGCCTTCAGTCAAAAAAGTTCATCGACTATGCGACAAACGCCGCGGGGATCAGTGATGTTTTCTCGGTAACTGATCTCGGCGTTATCAAGTCTTTATATGACGGGTTATATGATAACAATAATTCGTTGGCTATGGACGCAAATTCAGTTGCCAATCATGCTTGTCGCAGTGCGCTCAGAGAGTATGCCGAATATCTCAGGAAAAGCGGGCGTGCGACTATTCTTATCAAAGCTGATGATTGTCTGGCGCAAGTCCCGAATTTTGATGAATTGGCCTGCAAGTTAATTGCAGCCACAGCCATCTTTTGTGATAAAATTGAGGCGGAAATGGTAAGGGCCGGGGATTTGGGCTCAGGGTACAATATCGGGAAAGGAAATGCTTACTATTCTTGGGAAAACTGCACTATCCGAAGGGCCCGTTCTAAAGAAAAAGCCCTAAACCTGAAGGTTAATCCCCAGAATCCCGATATTCGTCTCGATAAAAATAATTACGCCAACAATGCCATCAGAAGAGCCGTCTGCGAAGGATTAAAAAGAAAATACGGAGTTTCTGTAGAACCTAATGACTTTGAGGGATTTGAAGCTTGCCACATTTGGGAGGATTCGTGTTATGATGAAAGATATCATACCTCCGTTGCCAATCTTGTCCTGATTCCAAGATGTCTTGCGGCTTTGACTGACCACTGCACGGCGGTAAGGGATCTTCTTAAGTACAAGGCTTTCAATAGGTTCGGATTTAAACCGGATAACGAACCTAATCCGGTTGAGCCCGCAGTGTACGCCAAGGTCGTATGGAAAAAGTTTGAAGAATGCAGATTTGACGGAAGATAACACGGGCTATGCCGTCAATGATGCAAATCAGAAAATTGCGGCCGGAACTACGACAATTTTTTGTCGATTCCGGCCGCAATTTTTGGTATTTTCTGGAGGCTTTGTGTAGTTCAACTCCTTAATAGGAGAAAGAAGGCGTAGCCCTATGGGGCTTTATGCGCCTTTTCTGGGGAATAGTATGGGCGCTCTCAGCCCGAACCAGGTATGAGCCATTTTTGTATTTTTTAATAACTGAGTAGGTTTGTTTGGCACCAGGATTAAGGATGTTCTCAGCCGCGATTTTGATTTTCTCGTTTAGGATTAAATTACTCATATTATGAATCTTTATAAGTAATAGAGTTCTAAACCTGAAACGTAAGGAAAAACCAAGACTTTTTGCACAAATATTGACGCCAACCTCTTCTCCTTACCCTGTAAATGGAAAACTTTCCCTGTAAAACAGAAAAAGTTCCCCTGTAAATGAGGTGAACCCCAAAATCGCCTTATAAAGTTAGACGATTTGAGAGTAAAAGACAAACTTCGTGAATGATTTCAAGAAAATTTCCCATCGCTGAATATGCATCAAGGGCACCAGTTGAGGGCCACCCACTAAGTTTCCCCGAAAAAATCCACGAGGCACGCCCTGCCACTGTCTTTCATCCAAATGTAATTTCTGTCGTAACACTTACGATCTTTGCAGCACCATAGAATCTTGCCACGAATTTTTTCAGGAATCACCGGACTTGCGGCATAGCCGTCAGTCAAGATAACAAGACCGTCATAGTTATGATTTGCAGCATACTCGATGGGAGGTTCGAAAGATGTACCGCCACGTCCTTTTACCGACATATCTCTTATCGCAGTTTTAAGATTAAGAATACGCGTAATATCGCTGTCAAATTGAACAACATCTATATCCGTGAATCCATACCTAAGGGCGGAGTTTACAACTCCGAAAAAACGAGACAATTCTTCGGAACTTATTGAGCCTGATACATCTACCGATATAAGAAGTTTGGCTGTATGGCAGCGTGAATACCCCATATTCTCGAAGCCGGTTCTGCGATTCGGCCGCATTCTGCTCAGTTTACGTTCTTTATTCAACACACTCGTCCTAAACCCGGACAATGCTTTACGCCAGTTTATTTTTGATCCGGAAGAAGACTTGATCTTTTCTTCAAGCGTACCGCTCAAGGACCCCCAACTTTTTATAGTTCCGATGACCTCATCGATTCTTACGACGGTTATTTCGTCTTCTGCCCAAAGTTCGCACAAGTCACACAGGCATTTGTAATCCGACTCCACTGTAATCTCCCCCGTGCCAAATAGCTTCTGTATCTGCAAAGCATACCATTCGAAAACTTGACCTCTCGGGAGAGAGAACTCATCGGGATTTTCAATCTTAAAGTAGTTATAAACATATTGGTCTCCGATGCAGACATTACTTCCAAGTGAAATCGCTTGACTACAGCATTGTTCGGGCTTACGCTCATAGGGATGCTTCAGAAGCAATCTTATAGCTTCAGTCTTAAGCGCCTCTTCTAATGTTTTTTCGTTCATACCTTTGACATATTCGGGGTTATATTCAACTCGGTGTTGTCCACAACGGAAAGGACAAAACATTTTGAAGTTTTCCGTCAATTCAAACGCGCATAAGATGCTGAAAAGTGCCGGTTCGCAGATAAACCAGTGTTCTAGTATTGTTGCAATGCGACTATCCATAGGAAATGTTACTTTATACTTTTGACGTAGAGAAGCAAAGACATCGTGAGAATTTTGCAGTTTTGTGCCATATATCCGACCGCTTTCGGATATGTGTTTGACAGATAGAGCTTCGCGAAGTGAGCCGCGGCTTCTTTCTTATTTTCGGATAGCCAGTCGAAATATGATTCCAGACTCTTTGCCGTTTGTTTTTCATCTCCATAAGAAACAGCATCTGTTTCCAGGCGACGGTAGATATCTTCGTTAATGGCTGCCAGAGAATGCAGTTTATACGTATCGATGATTTTCTTATACTTGTTAAAATCTTTGAGTATTTCGCGACCGGAAAGTATTTTTTGCGAGGATAAGCTCGCAAGAAACTGAGAAGCCGCATTGACTCCTACGATACCGCTGACAGCTTTTATGTTATAATACTCCCGCAAATTAATACAGGTGCTTAAGTTAAAAAATAAGAACTTTG
>CAVKAQ010000156.1:0-4330 GCA_963654225.1 Butyricicoccaceae bacterium
GCTGTCACTTATATATGGGAGCGCTTCTGCGATTTTACGATGGATGAAAGCACGCGTGCGGAACTTTTGCGGCGCAAGAAAGTATATCAGCAGTCTCAGCACAGGACCATTACCGGGAAATAATCCTTAAATTTGAAAAATTTTCTATGATGAATAAACTCGGTTTGACAATATCTTCGCTGCTGTGTGTGTGTGGTACTGTTTGCGGACACGCCCAGGATTTCTTCTCGTGGGGATTCTCCGGCGAACCCAAACAGAAGAAGGTCGAGCTGGCATACGATGCGAATTTCGACTTCAAGTTCGACAATAGGGAATTCGATGCCGGAAAGGAACAGTTCACGGAGTCGATGACGCTTTTCGGGGCAAGACTTACTCCGTCTATAGGCGTCAAAGTGAATCAGAATTCCAATATTTCCCATCGGCTTATGTTGGGTATAGATGTGATGAAAGAGTTCGGAAGGTCTCCGTCAACCGTGTCGTCAAGCAGTGAATATGACCGTGGTCTTGAGAATACAAGGCTGTTCCGTGAAATTACGTTGTATTACGGAATCGATGCCCGTCTGAATAACTGGCGGGTAAAAGGCTATGCCGGAGTGTTTCCGCGTGCTTTCTCGGAAGGGGAGTATTCCCAGGCGTTCTTTTCTGATTCGCTCAAATTCTACGACAATAATCTGGAGGGCTTGCTGGTCAAGGCTGTAGCTCCGAAGACTTATATGGAGATTGTGTTTGACTGGGACGGAAAGTATGGCTCCTATCGTCGCGAGCAATTCAATATGTTCGGATATGGTCGCTACGATTTTACGAAATGGCTGTCTGCCGGGCTGGCGTTCAAATATCATCATTACGCGAATGCTGAGGAGTATGGAAGCGTGGTGGACGACGGTCTGTTTCAGCCGTTTGTGAAGTTCCAATTCGCAAGTTACGCCGGGTGGCAGGACCTGTCGCTGGAGCTTAGCTCTTATCTTGCTTTGCAGCAGGATCGTCGGCAAACAAATGGACAGCATAATTCCGGAGGTGCCGAAATTACGTTGGGCGTACGAAATTGGAATGTTGGCATAGAGAACAGAGTGTATTGCGGTAAGAGCCTGTATCCATTCTATAATTATGTGGATGACGGCGGATTCAAATACGGCAATAACCTGTATGCCGGGTCTCCATTCTATCGGGTTGTGCCTGACGATTCAGGCAAATTCAGCTGTTACGACAGGTTTGAACTGTATTATCAGCCTCATATTGCAGACTTTCTTGATTTGCGGATTTCAATTGTGGCTCATCTTCCTGACGGATTCAGATATGCCGGAATGCAGCAGAAGGCATCGCTTATATTCAATCTGGACAAAGTGCTGAACCCTAGTTCGCCTCGTTCTTTGCGTTCCGCAGGTAGACGAAGTGGCAGCAGCCGACGGAATCGGTCCGGTCGTGGCACTGAAAACGGAAGCCAATACTTCTTCGGACTTTAAACGGGGAAATAAAGAAGTAGAGCGAAGACTAACAAGTTTGGAGCGTAGCGACTGAAATAATAATAAATACATCAAAATATTATGAAGAGCAGTTATAAAAGAATAGCCGCAGGTTTAGTAGGCATTATTGCCGTTGCATCCTGCTGCAATCGACCTACTGGCAATTTCCAGTTTGATTTGTTGACGACTAATGACGTGCACGGCTCCTGGTTTGATTCGACTTACGTCGGCGGACCTTTGAAAAATTCACTGATGGCAATAAGCAGTTATGTCAATGAGTACCGGGATTCTCTCGGTAAGGATAACGTCATACTTCTTGATGCCGGAGACTGCCTCCAGGGTGACAATGCCGCTTACTTTTTCAATTATGTAGATACTCTGTCGCCGCATCTTTATCCGCGTCTTGCCGCTTATATGAAATATGATGCTGTGTGTGTCGGAAATCACGACGTGGAAACCGGCCATAAGGTGTATGACAGAGTCGCTAAGGACTTGGAATCCTACGGTATTCCGTTTATGGGTGGGAATGCGTTGAGACCTGACGGAAAGACATATTTTCCCGGAGTCAAGATTCTCAGACGTAACGGAGTGAAAATCGCGATTCTCGGATATACCAATCCTAATATGAAAGCCTGGCTGGATGAAAGTCTATGGACAGGCATCGAGTTCAAGTCATTGATTCCTATAGTACAGGAGGATGTGGACAAGGTCATTGCAAAGGAGCATCCGCAGGTCGTAATCGTAGGAATCCATTCCGGAAGCGGACGCGGTGACGGCTCCATTTACGAGAGTCAGGGCCGTGACCTTCTCAAGACTCTCAAAGGCGTGGATTTCCTTGTATGCTCGCACGACCACTCCGCTCTTGTCGTTGAACAGGACAGTATATGCCTGATAAATTCCGGCAGCCACGCGCGCAACATCGGTCACGGCCGTGTTAACGTGTCTTTGAAGAACGGCAAAGTCGTATCAAAGTCGCTTAGCGCTGAACTTATAAAGGTTGACCCGACTAAGGTTGATGCCGCGATGGAAAGCGCATTCCACTCTGATTATGAGAAAGTCAAAGAGTTTACGCTGAGGAAGGTAGGGGACTTGAAAGTGGATCTTGTCACTAAGGATTCGTACAAAGGAATGTGTCCGTATATGAACCTTATCCATACCTTGTCCTTGTCTTGTGGCGGTGCGCAGATTTCTTTTGCCGCTCCTCTTACATTCAACCGCGACGTAAAGGCAGGAGAGCTTATCTATAATGATTTGTTTACGATATACCCTTATGAAAATCAGCTCTTTGTGGTGAAGATGTCCGGGCGGGAGATCAAGAATTATCTGGAATTTTCTTACGATACGTGGATAAACACCTACAAGCCAGGCAGTCACGTGCTCAAGATTGCCTCGGGTGATGATCAGCGTACTGGACAGCCGAGGTGGCATTTCTTGAACAGGTCATACAATTTTGACTCCGCGGCAGGTATCGTTTATGAGGTTGATGTTACAAAGCCTTACGGTGAACGCGTGTCGATAGCGTTATTGGCAGACGGAACTCCGTTCTCTGAGGACGCTACATACAATGTAGCAATGACATCTTACAGGGCCAGCGGCGGTGGAGACCTTCTCTCCAAAGGTGCCGGCATCGATACGGACAATATGGATGACCGCATTGTCGGCAAGTATCCTGAAATCCGCAATATATTATATGATTATCTTCAGTCGCACGGTACAATCGACGAGGCGACGATAGGCGATGAATCTGTAATCGGCCGCTGGGAATTTGTCCCTGCGTCCGCAAGAAAAGTTATCGCCGATGATATGAACCTGATGTTTCCTCCGCTTCCGCAATCGCCGATGCAGTTCCGGAGGTAATCAGCTACCGATACTCAGAGTTAGTTTGTGAGGGTGTCTAAGAAGTTTTTCTTGGCGCCCTCATCTTTTTTTTCTTTCAGTTACTAACGCTTCGAGATCTTGACTAAAACCAATTACTTTTTCCGCTTTTCCATCTCATTTGAGACAATCTTAAGGATCTCTTCTTTGGGAAGAAGGTACTGGTATTCAGCCACGCCGATGGGTTTGCCGATGTCCTGCAAGGCTACTTCCACATCCAAGTGGTCTTTTTCGGCGCAGAGAATCAGTCCGATTGAAGAATCTTCGTCAGGAGCCTTCTCCATGCGGTCGAGCAGTGTCAAGTAGTAGTTCATCTTCCCCACATATTCGGGCTTGAACTCGCCAATTTTGAGATCGATTGCTATCATACGGTGCAGACCTCTGTGAAAAAAGAGCATATCCACTTTGTATTCCTTGCCGTTGAATGGCAGGATATGCTGGTTGCCGATGAATGTGAACCCTTTGCCCAATTCTAGAATAAAACGTGTAATCTTTTTCACAAGCCGACGTTCTAATGCTATTTCTTTCACGGGCTCCGTCACTCCGAGGAAACCGAGGTTATAACGGCTGCGGAATACTTCGTTCGCATATTCGGCTATAGGTGTGGGAAGAGTTCGGGTAAAGTTATTTGACTGGGGAGTTGCGAGCAGATTGGCGTAATAGTTCCCTTTCACGGCGTGCAGAAGCATATCTCTCGACCAACCTTTGGAAATGACTTCCTGTGCATAGAATGCAACTTGCTGCGAATCCTGTCCCTTTTCCATCAAAAGCAAATTGTGTCCCCAAGGTAAAACTGCAACAGCCTGTTGCAGTTTTGGGTCTTCGTTCACGTAACGGAGGTAAAACCGCTTCATATACCACAAGTTGCGCTCCGAAAAACCCATATCAGGGAATTGTTGTTTCAAGTCAGCGGCCAATCGCTTGACAACCCCGCAGCCATGCTGGCTATCCAATTTGCGTTCAACGAGCAGTTTGCCTATTCTCCAGTATACATT
>CAVKAQ010000157.1:0-4292 GCA_963654225.1 Butyricicoccaceae bacterium
GGTCACCACCGTCACCATACGGGATTTCAGAGCCTCTTCGATGTAATCCGGCACGGGCGACTGCGGGACAATCTCCCCCATCTCCCGGAGTCCGCAGGAGTCTGCGGAGGGGAGCAGCAGAAGGGCAGCCGCGATTGCCTTCAGTGCCGTTCCCGCATTTTCGATTCTTTTCATATTCATTCTTTTTATGCTGCGCTTGGGATGCGATGGCTCCGGGCGCAGGGATGTGCCGCAAAGGAATGAAAATGTGGGATTGGGGGCAAGAATTTGGCGGCGTTTGGGGGCGTTTCGCCACTGTTTGCTCTTTTTTTAATTTTTTTCTTTTTTTGTGGAGACTGTCAGAAACGGCGAATTGCTGCGTTATGCTCCTTGATAAAATCCTCACAACCATCAGGTTGCTGCGGTTTTATCTTCGTCGCAAGCCTTGCACTTCATCCTTTTCTGACAGTCTCCCCTCCCGGTGCCCGTCCAGAGAGCGAATTGCTGCGTTATGCTCCTTGATAAAATCCTCACAACCATTAGGTTGCTGCGTGAAGATGGGAATCTTATGCCTTGATGAGGTAAAAGACTGACGGGCCGCTGCCGGACATGGCTGCATAGACGCAGCCCCGGGCATAGCAGGACTCTATCGTCTCCCGGACAAGCGGATGCGCGGCGGTGATTACAGGTTCAAAGTCGTTCTTCAGAAGGGCGCGCCACTGCGTGATGTCATGCGAAAGAGCCTCGCGGAGGGAAACCGGAGGAATCGCAGGAGTGATGCTCCGATAGGCCTGCGCCGTGGAGATCTTGAGACTGGAGTCGAGTGCGATTACACCGAGCCTGTATCGGGCGACCGGAGACAATTCTTCGACCGATGCCACCGTTCCGCTGAAATCAATCCCCGGCAGCGGGAAATCCGAAAGAATCTCGCCTCTCCCCTCCCCAATCATGGGACGGTTGTGGATGAAGAACGGACAGTCGCTGCCGAGTTCTGAGGCAAGAGCCGCGAGTTCCGCCTCCGAAAGCCCCACGGAGAACATTCCGTTCAGCATTTTCAGGGTGAACGCCCCGTCGGATGACCCGCCGCCGAGCCCGCCGCCGACAGGGTTGCGCTTTTCAAGGGAAATCGCCACCGGAGGGATGCCGAAACGGCTGTTCATCAGCCGCCACGCTTTGGCACAGAGGTCGGACATCGGACTCCAGTCCGGGATTCCGGGTTTGGAAGAGCTTATCTCAATCGTGAAAAATTCAGAGGGGACAATCTCCAGAACATCCGTCATACCGAAATAGGGGACGAACAGAGTCTCTATGTCGTGATAGCCGTCCGGACGCTTGCGAAGCACGTTCAGACCCAGATTGACCTTGACATTGGGATAGCTTATCATATCTGACGATGGTGTTGAGAATCAGTTCCGATGCAGGAGATAGAGTAATTCAATAACTTATTGCAAATAAGCATTTAACGATTTTTGACTTTTCATTTTTGTCCCCCGTTTGTCCCCGTAATTTCTGAGGGAACAGAAATTTTGCAGAATTTGTGAAAATCTTTCCGGAGACCTCATAATACCTCCTTGAACTCCATGATGTCCAGCATTGAGAACAGGATGTCACCGATTTCAGAGTTCCAGCTTTGGTGAAAATGGCCGTAGAACCAGTGGCGGACCGGATGCCCGTCAGCTTTGAGATGCTCATATATCTGATCCATTGTCTTTCTTTCGCTCTCGCAGTCGGCTGGTATTGCGGGATCCAATGCCGCCCATTCCGATAGCCCGCTTTTGGATATCAGCTCGCAGAAGGATGGCGCGGTGTGGGTGATGACCGTGTCTATCCTGAATTGCGTTCCAATCTCATTGAGTGCAGTTTCATCATAGAAAGGCATTTCGTCCGCCCAGTATGATGCCATACCGGAAGCGGTGTGTTTCGCATCGTGTTTCTTCCGATAATCCCTGTCGATGCTGACGGCTCCGCCTATGCAGAGAATATTGTGCCCACAGGCATAGATGATGCTGTAGTCGGGAACCGTGCGGAATCTTTCGTGCTTTATCCTTTCTTCGTTGAAGTATGCCGGGTCATCGTGATTGCCGCGGACCATCACAATCCTGTTGTTCGCCTTGCTGAGCCTTGCCGAGTTTCGTTTGAAAACATTCTCGTAGTATCCGGGCTTGTCGAATCCGAATCCGCAGTCGCCGGCTACTATCAGCAGGGTGTCGGTCAGTTGATACTGAACGCACAGCTTATATATCACGGTGTTGAATTCTCCGTGGATGTCTCCGCAGACAATGATGCTGCGAGTGTCAGGGAAGGAATAAGTGTGGTAGCCTGCCATCTTTTCAGTGATTCAGGTTCTGCCAGTACGGGAGTAGTCTATCCTGGAGATATGCCACGACTTCACTGAACTGAAGGCTTGACTTGCTGGTGATCTTCTTGATGAAGGCACGCCATCGGGTCTCCATTATCTGATTTGTTCCGAATTCCTTTCTGAAGAACATCGTGTCCGGGTCATACGGCGTGCGCCTGTTCTCGAAAGTGCGTGATATGGCTTCCTGCAAGATGGCGGCATCCAATTCCTGCGTGCTCAATATCTGGTACAGGTCGTAATAGTCCTTCAGACGGCTGCTTCTGTCTGCCAGATTGATGACTGCGTGCATCTTCTCAGCCACGACCGTTTCCAGAGAATAGGCAAGAATGTTGGCACCGGGAAGATGCTCGAGAAGGGACGGATAGTCAAGGTCAACGGGGGACGGAGTCACTACATCTCCAAAGCCGATATCCATAGTCAGCACCTGTTGAACCGTATCCATAGAAACGGGAATGCTCAGGCGAACACCGTGGTAGTCTTTGAATTCCGTGATGTTTTTCGATGTGATATTCTCAACGTCATATACCACACCGTCCTTCTCGCAGGGAAATGAGCAGATTTCGCGGAAAGCTGTCTCAATCCTTTCTCCGTCGTTGCTGATGTTGTTGCCGAGAAAGTCAATGTCCAATGTGGGCCTTGCAGCAAAGCGTTCGTGGGCATACATCAACGCACCTCCTTTCAGATAGAAGTTCTGACGGTATGGGGTCTGCGACATTCTGTAGATCAACCTCTCCTGAAAATAACGTGTCAGAACCGTCTGGTAATACACGTCTTCACTCTTCGCGATGTTCAGAAGCTTGCTTCTGATGGACTTGCCATAATTCGTTACGATTTCCTTGCTCATAGTTTCACCTCCAGATATTTTCCAAGAATTGTTGACACCCTGAGAATCTTTGCATAGTCCATCAGCCGTGATATGTTCCTGTCAGGACGCTCAAGATAGTTGCTGATGATTTCTGAACATACGTCCATTCCTACCTTGTTTCTGAACTTGACGGCATCGCACACGCATCTCTCGACGTCATATAGTTTTATATTAAGACCATCGACAGACATATCGGATATGCCGACGTTAAGGACTTTCTCGGTGTAATAGTGGACTTTAATCCGGGGGAATGTGGGGACGGTCACTTTTCTGTCCCTTTTCACGGCAATGTGGAATGCCTGCGGCAGTGACGTGGTGAGCCTGTGGATGTTCCAGGCCGACCAAAGGCAGAGAATGCCGTCGGGAACTATGGAGCCTATGTCAATCATATTGCCACTCAGCTGCTCTGACGTGGCATAAACGCCGCGACGGACCTGAATAAGCTCGCCTTGTCTGGCCTTTTCCAGCATCTTGTAGTACTCTGTCCGCCCCCGTTCTTTCACCGAGGAAGAAGAAATGAATAGCCCGTTGTTCTCCATATCCAATAATTGAATCCGTACAAAGGTACCACAAATATTTATAATTGCAGTAAGTTTGTACAAAAAATGAAGTCATCATCGAGGTATAATGTACCCCTGATTTCGGACAGGGAGTTGTTTTAGCCGGTAAAAACCGAGCATTTTTTAATCTTTTTGCCAAGAGCAGAGCACACATCGTCACGAAAAGAGGAGTTACAGAAACTGCTTCCTGAGTATGCCAAGAGGGTAAAGAAACGAGGGTGGACAAAGGAACGTCTTTATCTGGAATACCTTGAGCAAAGTGAAGAGCCCTATGCAGAATATGATAAAATCGGTTAATCGCTTATTTTCAAACACTTTGTAATTTTTGACATTTCACGATTGTCCCCCGTTTGTCCCCCTAATTTGGCAGGGGGCAATTTTTCCGTAGAATCTGTCGAAGATTTTTCCGAGGACTTCATATCGGACTATCTTGTAGAGTATATTAAGTCCTTTCTTTGGTAGGGGAGTGTCACTGCCTCATATAATTCCTATAAATATTGCCGCATTTCTTTATTTTTGTTTATCTTTG
>CAVKAQ010000158.1:0-4255 GCA_963654225.1 Butyricicoccaceae bacterium
CCCTCCCCCGAGGGGAGGGATTTAGGGAGGGGGTAACGTGAATAGATGAGGGTGGGCAATCACCTTCGAACGTGAGATACAGTATTTTACAGCAAGTAATTGCCTACTTGCGAAAGTTGAGTTATAATGATTATATCGGAAGGGGCAGAGCATTGTGTTCTGCTCCTTCCGGCGATTATTAATTTGGCCCTTTCGTGTGTGAGACTCCCAGTTGGTTAGAAGAAGCGATCTTTCAGATACGAAAAATAGGCGTGATTTCTTTCTTTCAAACCGGATAGTATTTGCGAACGTGTTTTTTGCTATCTTTGAGTGTTATTAACTACATTAAATAATGAAGAAAACCCTAACCATTTTTGTATTACTCAGCGTTTTGACATCTTGTGGGCAGAATGGAACAATAGACGAATGCCTTGACAAAGTTGAATCCTGCATGTCAGCCACTCCTGATTCAGCTTTGGTTATTCTTGAGTCAATGGACTCGGCTAATTTCGATTCCAAAGAGCAGAACGCACGCTATGCCCTTCTCAAGTCGATGGCTCTTGACAAGAATTACATTGACAGGACAGATGACTCTCTGGTCAATATTGCCGTGAACTACTACCGTCATCGCTTCAACGCTCTCTATGGGTTCAGGTCATACTACTACCAAGCCCGCATTTACCAGAACGCCGGTCAGATGGACAGGGCGATGGAAAGCCTTGTCCGCGCCGAGCATATTGGCTCCAATAAGATTCCTGCCGATGATCTGGCACGGCTGCATATCGCGAAATCACAGATCCTCACCAGCAGATATGACTATTCAAAGAATCTGCTCACAGAACTCAAATTGGTTGAGTCTTATTCAAAAGAAGCAGGAAAGATAAACAATTACGTTCTCTCATTGCAGGAACAAGCTAAAGCATATATTGTCAAGAAAAATTACAGTGAAGCGAATCGCTGTCTGGAAGCAATAAGAGGGCAGGATTCGTTATCTTACCAAAGTTTATTAGGCTACAACAAGATATGTTTATATCTGTCAGTCAATTCCGAACAGCCATCAGACAGCATTTCTGTGGCTCTTAATCGATATCTGGCTATCGCAAAGGATCCTTCGGAAGTCAATTGGGAGTTTGTGGCTCAGGCATATATGCGGTTAGGCAATTATGCCTGTGCCATCAATGCCCTGCACAAGCATTCAGCATATAACGACTTGGCGGCAGATGACGCATACTATTATCTCATGTCGGAGACTTGCCACTCATTAGGAGATTATCAGCAGGCCTATGACAATTTAGTCCGATATTCTGACATCAGCGACTCGTTGGACATGATCAAAATGCGTCAGGAAGTCAATTCCGTAAAGGAGAATTTCGAGAATGAACTGTTGATTCAGAAGCAGCATTGGCTGTTATGTATATGTGCGTTGCTTTTTGTGACTTTCATCTTCATAATTGTTTTCTATTTGTTACGTAAAAGGGAAAAAGAGCGGATGCTGATGGTGAAGTACAATGACCTTAAAGAGGAATATGACTACTTGAACAAGACCAAAGAAAGTTGTAAGGCAAAGATGATATCTTGTGCGGATGAAGAGACCTTGAAGATACTTGACAGAAGGATAAAAGCATTAGGAACATTCCTTTCCAAAGACATTCCCGATTCTTTGTCAAAGGTGGCTGACAAACTCGAGGATTTGACCGTTGATAAGAATATCGTAACGGACAGTGTCGGAATGTTATATGCCATATATCACCCTGCTTTTGTATTAAAACTGGAGGAATATGGCTTGACAGCTTCAGAAGTCGGATTCTGCTGCCTTTTGGTTCTTGGACTTAGAACATCCGAGCTGAGCATGGTTGTCAACAAATCCAACACGTATAACATAAGCAGCAGGATCAGAGCCAAACTTAAACTTGAACATGATTCGGGCAAACTGGCGAATTGGCTGGTTCAGCTATACGAAGACTCCGAGGATGAATCATAGTTAACCAATCTTGCGATCAGTAGTACAATGTTGCGCGAAAGTAAATAATCTTTTGCGCAACATTTTGATTTTAAATAAAATACTATTATGGAAAGTAGAATTAATTTTATGAGAGTAGATAAATGTTGATGAACTTTGCAAAAAGAAAATATAATCACATTGTGTTCGCCTCTCAAGCAGCAGGAAATGTTAAATAAATATCTTGACATCCGATATGAAATTCAACATTACACTAATAATTAGAGTCGCATTCCCTCTTTTCTTTCTGTTTCAGACGTATAGCGTTCAAGCGCAGGTTTCAGACAGTTTAAGAGGCCTTATGCATGACGAGATCGACAGTGTCGCACATCTTATAAGACAAAACAGTGTTGACCCATTTAGGGGGACATCTGAAATTGCCTGGAACGAAGAACTTAAGAATATTCACCAATTGGTTGACAAGTGTGCCACCAAGAGAGAATACTATTTTCTCCTCAGAAGATTTGGCGGACTGATTAATGACGCCCATTTTGAATTTCCGAATGGTGGAGTTTACAACAGGACCCGAATATTCAAAAAGAATGATTTGCTGTTCCCTGTTTGGGTCAGGGTCTGGGATGACGGCAGGGTGTTCGTCAAGTCTGATTTGACAGGCACAATTCCGGACAATGCGGAAATAATTTCCATAAGCGGCAAAAACGCCAAGAACCTTGCTCTGGACATGAGGCATATCGAGCCATCGGAGGAGGGATATGCGAAATATCGTGGCAATTCCGTTGAGATGGTCGATCCATACCTTTGGAATTCATTTATTGATTATCTGTTTTGCGAACAAATTGTTGCCCCTTTCACGGTCGAGTATGAGACGGATGGAGTACATAAGACCACTGTTCTGGAGGGGAAACCTCGTCTGGATTATCAGGAATGGTATGACAATGGGGTAGGCAAAGAGATAATGGAAAAGGACAGCCCTGTCTATTATTTCACAAAGCTTGGAAAAAACGCCATCAGCTATGATGTCATTCAGGATTCCATCGCTGTAGTCAAGATATCTTCATGGATAGGCAGCAACATATTGCGTATGGCGATTGCTAAAGGTGATCCAGGCTTCAGGAAAAGGATCACCGAAGTTATGGAGGATGTGATACAAAAGGACTATCCAGTCCTTATTGTTGACATTCGTGGAAATATCGGAGGGTATGAGGGTAATGTCAGCGACCTTTTATATTACTTCATCGATGAACCGATACAGGCATCTGATGTGTATCGTGTCAATCCCGATAGCCGGAAATACGTCAAACGTCTTTTGAAGGAATCCTATTCGACATTAAGTAAAGCACAGCGCAAAGAAAACTACCGTGTTTTTGAAAAAACACCCGACAATGCACTGTTCAGGAGCGACACACTAGCACCTGTTTATTATCCAGCCACAAAGCGACATAATAAATATGGAGGCAAGGTGTATGTTCTTGTTGATGAGGGTTCATATTCGGCAAGTATAGTTTTTGCGACCATCATGAAACGGATGAATGCCGGAAAGATTGCTGGTGTATCCCCAGGGGGATACACATTGGTCACGTCAGGCAATGTCATAACAAAAGCTTTACCATTCACAAAATACTTCAGCATTGACATCCCTTTCGCGGCAAACGACAATATGGAAGAGAAATATCACTATATAGATGTGGATATTCCTTTAATTCCAAGTCTTGAGTCATGGAAAAATGAAACGTTTGACTCGCTGGAGCAACTCTTATTGTTTATCAACAACTCTAATTAGAATTATTGAATTAACTAAAGAATGCCCATTCTTGGACACTATACAAATAGGCTCAGATGGCCCCCTGAGAGACCCTCGATGCCATATAGCTGGTATCTCCCATAGTGTCTATTCCTTGGCCACGGGCTGGAGGTTGACAGTCTGGTAGAAGGCCTGGGCTTCCTTCACAAGGGTGTCGGAAAGCGTTTCTCTTGGAACTTCACTGTGAAGCCACGGCCCTGCCGAAATCACATCGAACTGCCGGACTCTGCCAACGGGGGAGAGGACGGTGAGAATGCCGTCGCTGTAGTAGCCGAGATCCTGATAGGTGGCCATAAACGCCCTTTGAGTATATTCAGGAGCGAGAATGTCCTGGCCGTAGAACTTCGAGCCGTAGGAGAAATGCAGGAGGGAGAAGATCGTCGGCATCAGGTCGATTTGCGAGCAGACTTTCTCAATCCTTTGAGGGTGGATGAATCCCGGGGAATATACAATCGCCGGAATGTGGTACTTGTCCACCGGGATGCTGGTCTTGCCGGCGCTTGAGGCGCAGTGGT
>CAVKAQ010000159.1:0-4203 GCA_963654225.1 Butyricicoccaceae bacterium
AAGTCGCCAACAGCCTATAACATCGACACCAGAACTGTCAACTTTTGCGTTACCGCATTCAGATTCCTCTGCGCCAAAACCACCTGCTGCTGATGTTCCATTTCCATAACCCAGCAGGACTTCCAGCATCAGAATCTCATTAAGCCTCTTCCCGGAAGCGAATTTCTGCGACACGAATTCAAGGATATGATTCTCATAGTCATTGAGTTCATCCTGCATACCATCGTATTTCACAAGAAATCCGTAATATGAGCTGTGGCACATCTTCTTGAAATCAGTCTTTTCCATCAGCGCCAGGATCCGAAGCGGGTCGATTTCTCCGTATTTATCAAAATCGAGCAATGTCGGTCGACGCCCAAGTTTATTCTTGAAATTACGGTACGCCTCCAATATGAGCTTGCCCGAGTTCATCTGCGCCCTGTCTATCGCATTGAATATCTTGGCTTTGGAAACTTCATCGAAATAAATGGTTGAAGCGCCCTTTATCTCATTGTCCATCATATATCTGCGGATATTGTCCTTATTTCCGGTTCTATCTCCGGACAATGCTATAGGTATCAGATAGTTGCTTTCATAATTCGCGATAAAATCCAGAACAACCACAAACTCCTTATCGACAGCCTTACGCAAGCCACGACCAAGCTGTTGGACGAATATGATGGCAGACTCTGTCGGACGCAACATTATGACCTGGTTAATCTCGGGGATATCCACACCCTCGTTGAATATGTCTATAGTAAATATATAGTCGAGGTAATCATCTGTTTTTGAAGCGTCTGCAACCAGTTTGTCTATCGCGTTACGTCTGGCTGATTCCGAGTCGCTTCCCGATAGAGCGACAGTACGATAGCAGCGCGAGCCGCCAATATACCTATCCTTTATGGTATTATTGAAAATCGATGACAGCGTATCAGCCTCCCTCTTGTTGCTGCAGAAAATAAGGCCTTTCACCCTGTCGCCACTATATCCGTAATACTCAGCACGTTCTATAACATAATCCGCCCTCGCTTCTGAAGTCAGATAGCGAAATTCCCTTGAATCGGACTTCTCGCCATCGATCAGAAAGTCCTTGATGCCAAAATAATGGAAAGGACAAAGCAAATTATTCTCCAGAGCAGTCTGAAGCCTTATTTCGCAGGCGATATTATGGTCAAACTGCTTGTAAATATCCACTCCGTCATTTCTCTCCGGCGTAGCTGACATTCCCAAAAGGAACTCAGGCTTGAAGTAGTTTATTATCTTCTGATAGCTCTCAGCCCCCGACCGATGGCATTCATCCAATATGATTACAGAGAAAGCGTCTCTACTGAAACGTTGCTCGCGAACGTCGTCTTTCGCCATCATATTCATTGTCGAGAACAGGACATCCGCAGAATAAATTTCTGACCAGTCCTGACTTGAACCTGACAACTGGGACATTCTGAATCCGGAGCCAAGTACTCTTGAATAGCTTTTCTGCGCCTGCACGTTTATCATTTCCCTATGGGACAGGAACAGAACTTTCTTTTTCAGGAACATCGCTTTGGCAAAAATGTTACGCACTGCAAACGCGGAAGCATAAGTCTTTCCTGTACCTGTCGCGGATATGAGGAGCGCCCGATGCTGCCCTGCCCTAATGAGACGCTCAACCTCCATCGAGAAATCACGCTGCATCTCATTGGGTTCTATGACTTTGAAACCGGTCATTCCCAATGAGGAAACAAGGCTGTCCAATTTCTTCCTTACGGTCTTCTGCGATTTGAATTCCTGAATATATTGCTCCCTGCACTCGCTGTAGTCAACTGAAGATTCCCACACCCTGCTGAACTCCGCTTCTATATCCTTCGCATATTGCCCATCAGACGTTGAGATGACTTTTGTATTCCACTCATAGTTCTGAGTTATAGCCTTTTGCGTAAGGTTTGAACTCCCTACGATAATTCTCATATCGCCATTCTTGCGAAAGAGATAGCCCTTGGTATGGAATCCGACGTCAGAGGCGCGGAACATTCTTATTTCCAAGTTCTTAAGCCTCGACAATACGTCCAACGCTTCAGGATCACTGAACAACAGATAATCAGTTGTCAGCACTTTCCCAGGAATATTCTTCTGTTCCAGCTCCTTCAATGTTCCTTTCAACGGAGTTATGCCGCCCCTTGTGATAAAAGCCACGGACATAAACATACTGTCGCAATCCTGCATTTCACGCTGAATGTCCGTAAGAACACGATGACCGTTCGAATTGGATATGAACTGAGGCGTATAAGACGGCTCTGCATCGAACGTAGAATCCACAAACGCCCTTTTATATCCATCAACGAGTTTTGAATGACGTGTCTCGTTGTCATTTTCCGTGCTTGCGAAAATCTTGTCGTTGATGCTCATATCCGGTAACGATAATTTGATACAATCTGAAATATATTCTAATTTTGGAAAAACTCTGCACTTGCTGTTGCAGGCCAAAATGTGCGGGAGAATGAGGAGGACGGATTATGAATTATGGTTATATTCGAGTGAGCAGCAACAAGCAGACCGTTGAGAATCAGAGATTTGAGATTCTCCGATTCAGTCATCGTCAAAACATTCAGATTGACGGATGGATTGAAGAGACCATCAGCGGCACAAAGTCTTACAGCAAGCGCCGGCTCGGCAATCTCCTCAAACGCACCAAAAGCGGAGACCTCATCATCTGCTCCGAACTTTCGCGGCTCGGCAGGAGTCTTTTCATGATTATGGAAATCCTCAACATCTGCATGACCAAAGGCTGCCGCGTATGGACCATCAAAGACAACTACAGACTCGGGGATGACATTCCCAGCAAAGTTCTGGCATTCGCGTTCGGACTTTCCGCAGAGATAGAGCGCAACCTTATCAGTCAGAGGACCAAGGAAGCACTTGCCCGCAAAAGGGCCGAGGGCATCAGGCTCGGACGTCCGAAAGGTTCTGTCAATGTTCCCGAAAAACTCAAACTTTACCATAAGAAAAATCAAATAGCATCAATGCTTCGCGACGGCATCTCAAAGCGCAAAATCGCCGTCCATCTCCACGTTGACCGCAAGACCCTCAACCGCTTCATAATCCGCTTCCTGTCCGCCGAAAAGGGTCAATAAATGTCAACCGGTTATCTTGCATATTATCACTTGCTTTAGATGTTGTTTTAAGAACTCGTAAATTTACCCTATTTCCGATAAAATTCAAAAGGCCCAGAGGCGTTATTTCTCAGCTATCGCTCACGTAATTATTGAGAAAGGCTCTCTTCTTCAAAGCAAATTCACTTTTTAGTAAAGGCTACACATCTTGAACGCCCGCCGCAATGAAATTGGAATCCTCTTTTTCAAATGCTATGTCAATATGGGGCAGTATGAGTTAAGAATCAATCCGCGTTTGACAGCCTCCCATTAATAAGCTCACGAAAGACACTTCACGGAAGACGGAAAGAATTAGACACTCGTCATACAATATCTACTTTTAGTATATCTAAAAAGTCTCGAGGTCGGAGCGACGCGACAAAGCGTCTTCTGACGCTCGGCCGAAGGCCGTTAATCCTCCTTCAGGAGGTGCAGGAGGTTGAGAGTCAAAACGGGAGCGTGGCTGAATAGCATTTTTCAGCCACACCCGGTCCCGTTTTATTGACCTATTTGCTGGACTAGGGGGATTTCATTTAGCGCTTAAAAAACTAGGACATAAATGCGTCTTCGCTAGCGAGTTAAAAGATGACTTGCGTAAACTATACACCATAAATTTCCCTGGAACAACAATTACTGGAGACATCACCAAGATTCCTGCTAAGGAAATACCCGAACACGATATCCTATGCGCCGGATTTCCTTGTCAACCATTTAGCCAAGCCGGAAAAAGGCAAGGATTCCTTGATGAAAAAGACCGCGGTAATTTATTCTTTAGAATCTGCGACATAATAGATGCTAAACGTCCTCTCTATATCTTACTTGAAAATGTCTCAAACTTAAAAGGGCATGACCACGGGAATACATGGAATGTTATTCGTCAAGAACTCGAAAGCAGAAACTATTATGTACCAGAGCCTGAAATTCTTTCGCCACACCAATTTGGCATTCCTCAACACCGGAAGCGAATATACATCGTTGCTATTAATAAAGACAAGATCTCTAATCCAAAGTTCACCTTTCCAAAACCAACTAAGAAAGAGTGTAACATCAAAAAGTACATTGATTCTTCCGACACTGTTTATATAAGACTCAAACC
>CAVKAQ010000160.1:0-4202 GCA_963654225.1 Butyricicoccaceae bacterium
CGGCAAGAGTGAGGAAGCCTTGGGCAAACTGAATGCTTCCGTGAAAGAGCTCCTGAAGAAATCCATCCTTCAAGAGGCCATACAAGGCCGTCTTGTGCCGCAAATAGAGAGTGAGGGCACTGCCGCCGAACTTCTTGAGCAGATAAAGGCGGAGAAGCAACGCCTCGTGAAGGCCGGCAAGCTAAAGAAGTCTGCCCTCACAGATTCAGTCATCTTCCGTGGTGACGATAACAGGTATTATGAGCAGGTGGAAAACGAAATCTCTGTGTTAGAGCAGGATTGCATCTTTCCCGACACCTGGGTTGCCGTAAGATTTGGCGATATTTGCTATTTGGACGATGGCGAGAAATGCTTTGGAGCATATCCTTGTCTGGATGCCAAGTATCTCAGAGGAAAATCCTCCCCTAACATAATGAACAACGGGAAATTCGTGCGCAAAGGCGACAATATCATTCTGGTTGACGGCGAAAACTCCGGAGAGGTATTCTCTGTGCCGGAAGACGGATATATGGGAAGCACATTCAAGCAACTGCAGATTGCCTCATCGATGTATATACCTTATGTCCTGAACTTTATCCGTTTCTACAAAGATGAGCTGCGCAACTCGAAAAAAGGCGCAGCAATTCCGCACCTCAACAAAGACATTTTCTACAACCTCGTAATAGGCATACCTCCGTTCGAGGAGCAGCGCAGAATCGTCGAGAAGGTGGCGGAGCTATCGCAATTGCTCAAATAGTTTTTCTATTTGGGCAACGATGCGCTGCTGTTCCTCCATTGGTGGGAGAGGAATCAATAAGTTAGACAGACTGTTGCGATTCAAAGTCTTACCCTTAATCGCATCTTTTGAATCTCCTTCATTTGCGACTATAGGTAAAATTTTGAGTAGATAATTTCGCAGCGTATAGTACTTATCGGCAAAAGGATGGATGGTTATTATCGCTTCATTGTGGTACGCATTAATTCCTAGTAAAGATGTTTTTCCCACGGTTAGCTTGAAACTCATAAGCAAGGAGCCTTTAGGGCTGATTGTAGAGAAAATCTTTTGCGCTGCATTTTCAGACACCTTTTCTTTTGTCCGTAGTATCATTCCACCGTCCGTCATATCTGAGATGGAAACCCAGTGATAACGGGCATTGCTCCAGTATTGTTGCTCCCCACGTGGAGGAGTTTTGCCCATTGTCATATCGACAACACTTGCCAAGCGACACCAAACCCAATTATTCGGCAAATTAAATGGTATAGTGTCGGTTATATCTTCTTCTTTTCCTCCCACCTGCTCATAATACCTGTTGTGAAGAGATATTCCGGCTTCGGAACTTTCCGTAATTTTTTTACGGATAACCGGATTTTTGTGTATCTTTGCGTCTGGAACAAACAGACAGAGATATGCTTGCAAAGTTCGCCGTAAAGAATTTCCGTGGCTTCAGGGACAGGATCGAGATTGACCTGACCCGGCACAGCAACTACACATTCAACAGTTTCGCCATCAAGGACGGCATCATCAAGAATGGCATCTTATATGGCCCGAACGGCTCCGGCAAGACGAATTTCAGTCTTGCCATCTTCGACATCGTGAACCATCTGTCCCAGAAATGGAAGAAGCCGGATTACTACTTTAATTTCACCTATGCCGGCGACAGGAATCTGGTCGTGGATTTTGAATATACCTTCATCTTCAACGGTCAGACGGTCGAATATGGCTATGGGAAAGACGCTATGGGAGTGCTCCGCTACGAACAGATGTCCGTTGACGGCAAGCAGGTGTTCAGAAGGGCTGACCGGAAACTGAAGATTGACGAGACCGAGTTTCCAATGGGCGACGCTGTCAAGAAGAATCTCGCCGACAATGCCAACAATGTCTCCATCGTCAATTTTCTGGTGACCTCATATCCGCTCGCCGGGGATAACTACCTCCTGCGGATGAGCAATTTCGTGAACGGGATGCTGTGGTTCCGCTGTCTGGAGACCCGGGAGTTCATCGGGCTGGAAAACAACATCACCCTTCTGGACGAGTTCATTATCAGAAATAAGCTCGTCGGCGAATTCGAGCGTTTCCTAAAGGAGGTCAGTGGCCAGCAGTTCAAGTTCGCAGCACCAGCTCCGGGCGACAAGAACCTGTTCTGCGAAGTCGAGGGCAAGAAAATCCTCTTCGACCCCATCTGCTCCACAGGAACACATGCGTTGGAGCTGCTGTTCTACTGGATCAAGAGAATGAAGGATGCGACATTCGTCTTTATAGACGAGTTTGACGCATTCTACCATTTCAAGCTGTCTTACGAGGTGTGCAGGCTCCTGTTCAAACTTGATTGTCAGGTGTTCACATCCTCCCACAACACATACCTGATGACTAACGACTTGCTGCGTCCGGACTGCAATTTCATCGTTCACGACAACAAGATCAAGGCACTGTGCGACTGCACGGACAAGGAACTCAGGTTCGGGCATAACATCGAGAAACTGTTCAGAGGCGATACCTTCCGTATATGATACTCTTTGTTTTTGAGGGCGAAAAGCGCGAACCGGCTCTTTTCAAGGCGATTGAGAGACTGTTCTTCAAGGACGGCCAGCACATCGTCTGCTCTTTCGGAAACAATATCTACGAACTGTATCAGCGTCTGACGGCGCTTGACGATTCGGGCGACATAGTCTCCGTCTTGCGGGAAACTTATGCCGACAGTCCTGAATCTCCATTTGCGGAAGATACCAGAAGCTCAGATTTCTCGGAAATCTACCTTATCTTCGACTACGACTTCCAGAACAGGAACATCTCGCTTGAGGAGATGAACTCGCAAATTGACGAGATGCTTGAAATGTTCGACAACGAGACCGACAACGGCAAGCTGTACATCAATTACCCTATGGTGGAGGCAATCCGCTACACCAAGCGGCTACCGGATCCGGAGTACTGCACTTACAGGGTGAGACGGCAGCAATGCGTGGAGGCATCGTTCAAACGCATAGCCGACACATTCTCCGACTACAAGAGCCTTGACTTCCTGACATTTGACCCCCGCCGGACCCCGACCGAAAGAGAAATCGCTTCCAGAGCGGAGAACTGGCGGCTGGTTCAGGAACAAAACGTCACGAAAGCCAACTACCTCTGCACGGGGAGTTTGGCGATACCCGAGGAGAAAGAGACCATCGCCCAGAAAGAAATCTTCGCCGCGCAATTGCAGAAATTTGTCCTGCCGGAGGGCTGCGTCAGCATCCTGAGCGCATTCCCTCTGTTCCTGTTCGACTATTTCCCGAGCAGGGAATCATTACAACTTGGAGAATAATTCGTTGATTCTCCGGACGATGCGCTGCTGTTCGGAAATAGGAGCAAGGGGAAATAATTTATCCTCAAGATAGCCTGATATTATTCTCTGTTGGTTTGCAGTCCCTTTGAATCGCGCTTCATCGATGAAGTAAGGCGATTCCAAAAAATAGAGTAAGAACCAACTGTCGATAGTGTTTCTATATCTCCTAAGTACCTTTAATTCAGTTGTGCCCGCGCCTATTCCATTGGGTAAGTTCACTAATATTGCCGACTTCCGATTTTGGAAGCAAGGGGTAATCTTTGCGAAAGCCACATCTCCATTTGCGAAGTGTGTGAAGCCCTTCTTGATCGATTTCCATTTTACGGTATCGTAACTATAATCTGACCCATAGGTGGCATCTATCTTTTCCATCGGAATAAAGGCAGCCAATGTGTTATCATCGGCTTCATTCTTTGGGTTTATCTGAACCATATCTTTGATTCTTACCCAAAACCACGATGACGGTATTTCAAACGGGATTTCGTCCTCGATGCAGGCGACATTTCCTCCCACCTGCTCATAATACCTGTTATCGTCACCACGGAAGATGACAGAATCCGTCAAGGCTGACTTCTTTAGCTTGCCGGCCTTCACGAGGCGTTGCTTCTCCGCCTTTATCTGTGCAATGAGGTCAGCGGCAGTACCCTCGCTCTCTATCTGCGGCACGAGACGGCCCTGAATGGCCTCTTGAAGGATGGATTTCTTCAGCAGCTCTTTCACGGAAGCATTCAGTTTACCCAAGGCTTCCTCACTCTTGCCGTATCGCTCTACTAACGGCTCTAGCTCTTGTAGTTTGGCAATGATACGATGTTGCTCGGAGAGAGGGGGAATTGGAAGAAGTAATCCTGCAATAATACTAGGTCTCAATTCTTTTTGATTTGTTCCTCCCTCTCCTTTGCTCTC
>CAVKAQ010000161.1:0-4184 GCA_963654225.1 Butyricicoccaceae bacterium
CATCAAACTTTTTTCTCTCCCATCCGCCAAGCCCTTCGGCGGATGGTCAATGAGCCTTGGTGAAGGGCTGTCGACTTTTTAAAGTGGACTCAAGATTCAAAATTATTACAATCAAAGGTATATGGAAGAATATGTAGAATAGTATCTGGAATTAATTCAGATGACAACATGGGTCAGTTGGAGTTTGAGTCAGAATTAAACAAAACCTATAACAATGTGATGAAAAAATTCAGACAGGACTATTCGGATTTATGTGAGACTGACATTAGGTTGTTTAGTTGTGTTGTCGCTCAATTCGATGCCGTTTTGATTCTTAAAATTTTTAACCTACCAAGCAAAGAGGCGGTCTATATGAGAAAAGCCAGATTGAAGGAAAAAATACGGCAAAGCGATTCAACGGACAAGGAACGATACCTTCTTTTCTTTTAGCGTTAGTATTAATTATTTGATTATTAATATATTAAATTAATATCTTTAGGGCGTTTTCGATTACGTTTTTGTTCAAGCGGTTGAATAATAGTGACTTATGACTGCTTGGGGTTAGGTTTTGTCTAACTCATTTTACCTAATATCGTTTGTGGCGCATTGTACGGCCTATTTCTACTATAATCAACGTTGGGTTATTTTTAATCCCTATAATACTTATTATTACGAACTTTGGGCGGTAGAAATAACAAACTAATATGCAATTAAAATTTTTATTAAAAGCAGTCTGTCTGCTTCTGTTGTTGCCATCAACAAGGGGTTATTCTGGTAATCTTTATGAACCAAACACAGAAGAGCCGATAACGATAATCCCTGTTGAACAGAGTTCTAAGCTTCGGCCACATTCTAGAGTTTTTGTTCCTTTTGAGGCTAATTATAATGCGGGACTTGCTTCTGTGTTGGTGCGCTTTATAAAGGATGTCGGAGAAGTTGAAATCTCCATCCAGAATCTATCATCCGGAGAGTACGATGATTACACCGTTAATAGTAAAGTCGGATCTGTTGTTCTACCGATTACCGGAGATTCTGGCTATTATGTGATAACCTTTACCTTACAAAATGGAATGCAATATATCGGAGAGTTTTCGATATAACACAATACTAAGTAATATGAAAAATATTATTTACATAATCAGCAGTGTCATGATGTTGATGGCATCCTGCTCGAAAGAGCAATCGGGAGCAGGTTACTTCAATGAGACATATGCCGGCACTTACAGGCTTGTTTCAGCGACATACGCTCCGGATCCTGTTTATTTTACTGATCCTATAGACTTTGATGGAAGCGGAAAGAAGACTAAAGACATTATCGAAGGTTTGGGTTTGACCTCATACGAGTTGAACCAGATGACAACGGTGGTGTTTAAAACAAGTGATCATTCCGAATCAGATGTCAAATGTCTGACATTATACGTTCCCGCACAGCACATTAGAGAGTTAAGTTCCGGGCAATTTGTGATGGAAGCCCCGAAGAGTGTGCTCTGTCCTATCCATTTCTATTACACGATAGGAAAAAACGGGGATATGTGCATATATGGGAACGGTGATCTTACGGACACATTCTCAATTTATGAGGATGGAATATACAAGACCAACCCTCAGGTGTTGAGATTTGAGAAGGCTGAATTGGTCAGCTTTGAGAACGGTGAGATAACGATTAAGATCAACAATATGTGTTTCGTTGACTGGACTGACGGAAATTATGTAAGTTCAGACTCTTTCTTTACTTACAAAAAGGATTGATGCCTGAAATCTTGAGAAAGAGTAAACACATAGTTGATTATACGGACTAAACATTTAATAACTTTACGTTTATGAAGCATTTATGTGTAACTGTGATGGCGATGATTGTGTCTGTCACGGCGTTCGGGCAGGAGGTCCGGAATCCAAGTTTCAACTGGGGATTCGCCGGGAATGTTGAGGCTGGAATTCTTTTCAATGAGGCTTTTGCCGGAGAAAATGTAAATGTGTCATCGGGGTACAATATTCTTCCAGGGCTGTTCGCCGGGGTTGGAATCGGGATAAAGTATCAGCGGTTCAACGCTCCTTCGAATGTGAAGTCAGTTCTTGTCCCGACATTCATCCAGTTGAGGTACAGCTTTCTGAATAAGTCCGTAAGCCCTTTCATAGATTTGAAGGGAGATAAATTGAGAATTGTTTCTGATTTAAATGTTTAAATGCCAAAAAAACAAGTATTATGAAAAAAGTATTATTTATTCTTAATTTGTTGGTTTTGATTGCATCTGTATTTGTGTCGTCGTGCAACAAAACCATGTATGACTTAAAAGATCAGAGTTCTACATTTCTTGATGTGGAGTTCACGGACATCGCATCTTTGACCGAAGCTGACTGGAAAGTAATCACGGAAGCGGCATGTAGAATGGGATTCTATGTGGAAGAAGGAATAATGAAAACTGACATTGACAAAGCTTCGGACATTAATGTCTCTCAAAGTATGTTTTCAATTCTTCAGGATGTCATGCATGCTGCGAATGTGACCAAGGTATTCTGTTTGCCGGAATATGCTACAAGATCTGACGGAGAACCTACTTATGATTGTGTTGCCGTATCATTGGCTCAATGGGGAGATTACTCATATTATGTTATTCAGACCTGGATTACAAATCAATTTGGAGACAAAGGTGTCCCAATTAAAGAATTGAACAGAACGGTTCATCATTTTTATCCCAATGCTTTGGGTTTAGACCCTAAGGTATCTATTCCTCCTGACATAAATTGGGACGCTTCTAAAACGATAGGAATTTTTTCTGTTGGTAATGGATATGGGCATATGTCCAATATCGTAGGCAAACATGACACGACCTTCTTTTTTAGAGACGGTAATGATACAACAGAGTATATTATGCCATTAAGTAAGGTGGGATATATCTACTATAACCTGCCTACAATTGACACTATTATGGCTAAAGTGTCAGTAGATGCATTGCGTAGGTCAATTGTAAGATAAAGCCAAGACTTATGAGACTGAATATTGCCTATACGTCGGCCGTCATATTGATATTGTGCGTCTTGGACGTGAATGCAAGTTGTAAAGGGGGGCTTCTGATACCAAAAGAGTACTCGGATTCAGTGCGGTCAAGGTATGGAGTGAAAATATCCGTGCCCAAGAATTATGCGGTTGATGTTTTTGATGAAGCGACCGTTTGGTCGTTATCCGTGGACTCTATGTATGGCAATCCGATGTGGGATTTCTATGCGGGACTGATTAGCGAAGATGGCAACTGCATGATTCTTTTGGAGAGTGTTCCTGCCTATAACAAGAAAATGATTTTGAGTGGTGCCAAAAACAAAACCAGAGACTTGGCCAAAGAGTTATCATATATTTTAAATGATGGAGAGTCAGGCTTTAAGGGTACATCAAGAATTGGGGATTATTCTGATAAGTTGGTTGAATATGGCCATGCCAAGTCTATGCGGCTGTTTGGGGCGGATATGGTGTACTCTTATAAAGTCCCTCACGGGAAGACAGCATTCTGCCATATTCATCCTTCGGTGGATGAACAAGAACCACGTTTGCAGTCCTTGTTCCAAAATGAATATCCAGAAATGAGGCGCTACTTTTTTACGAAAGATGGTTATGTAACATATTCACTGACAATGCTGCTATCGTCAAACGGAGCTAAACATGAGAAGAAATACAGAAAGGCACTCAAGTATGTCGTGAATTATGACAAACAGTTGCCGATAAAATACTAAAAGATCAATATAAAAGCCATAGAATGAGGATATTATTAAAATTAGGCTCGTTGGACTTTTGGTATCGTGTACGGATTCTGACAAAAACTCTTGTGATTGATAACTAATTGATTAATAATGAATAAAGCAATCGCCTTTAGGTGTAATTGCCTAAAGGCGATTGCTTTTGTTGTTGAATATCAAGTGGTTAGTCTCCACGGTGCTTTGGCAGGAGATCGCATCGGCAGGCCCGGCACTTCGGCGGGCTCAGCGACCGGTTGAGGGCTCAGTGGCAGCTTACTTCTCGTAGGGGGTATAGACTCCGAACTCGGCTAGGGAGAGCAGGCCGTTCCAGCGGGTGAAGCGGACACGGACTGCGTCAGCGTAAACCTTGTCGAAACGGTGGATCTTCACGCGGCTCTGGGTCGGGGTGGAGCCGTTGAAGACTGGGTGCCAGGAACCTTTGTGGAGATATTCAATGACATATTCCTGCATCACGCCGG
>CAVKAQ010000162.1:0-4165 GCA_963654225.1 Butyricicoccaceae bacterium
CCATAGAATGTAAGTCCTTCTATTTCAACGCAATCATTACATAGATAGTGGCAGTTGCCGTCAAGCCCGTCCGGCTCGCCGCCGTGCAGGCAAAAATCGTGATTGCCTGCTATGAATACCTTATGCGCATAAGGCAGGTCGCAGAACCATTCCATAAAAGCCACCGCCTCATCAGCATCTCCAGACATAGTAATATCTCCTGAATGAACAATGACATCAGCTTCCGGAAGGTCCTTCAGGCGGCGATGAAGGCCGTGAGTGTCAGATATATGCAGAATCTTCATAGTAATGTGCTTATTATGTCTTCATAATATCTTCATAGCTATCGCCGCACAAGCCTCGGCATCAGCTAGGGCGTGGTGATGATTTGTCAAGTCATATCCGCAGGCTGCCGCGACCGTCTGCAATTGATGGTTCGGCAATCTTCCACCAAAAGTCCGACGTGATGCTGCACAAGTGTCAAGGAATTCATATTCAGGATAATCCATCCGATAGACCTTAAACACGGCACGAAGACATCCCTCGTCAAACGGACTGTTGTGCGCCACAAGCGGAAGTCCATCGATGAGAGGCTCAATCTGTTCCCATACTTTCGGGAAAACAGGAGCGTCCTCCGTATCCTCCGCGCTCAGTCCGTGCACCTGCTGGCAGAACCACTGGTAATACTCCGGCTCGGGATGAATAAGGCTGTAGAACGTGTCCGTTATTACGCTACCACGCACAACAACAAGGCCGACAGAACATACGCTGCTGCGGCATCCGTTTGCGGTCTCAAAATCTATCGCTGCAAAATCTGTCATTATCAGAACTGAATTTTTGTGGTATCTCTATTTCTCGTAATTGGACATCATATCTTTGATGATTTCTGCCATATCATCACGAAGCCACTGCGGGGACAACACTTCCACATTTCCCATTTTCGATAGCAACTCCTGCTTGAAATCGTAGGTCGGGACCAGCCGGTAACTGAACTCCGCCCAATTCTCGTCTTCGCTGACAAGTTCTTGCGTATGATGAAGTTTCAGACTTTTGAAGTATTCTACCTGAGACTTTCTGACACGTATCCTGACAGTCTCAGCCGGGTCACCGCAAGAAGTGCAGACGCCATAGAGATCCTTGAAATACAATTCTGCGGAAAAATCATCGGGAATATCGTAGCTATGTTCTGTTCGCTCCAGAGAGACTATCCTGTCCAGACCATATATCCACGGTTTGTCGCTGGCAGCTGTCTGCGCAACCATATACCATCTCTGTTTGAACTGCTTAAGGCAATACGGCTCCGCCTCGAATCTCGACGGACTCGTCTTATTGAATCCCTGATACTCAATCTCAATGACCTTGCGGTCGCGCATCGCTTCCATTATGGCACTCAGATACTTCTCGCTCGACGGCACGCTCTCGAAAAGGATTTTGTCGTGCATACCGGTACTCTCATTCAAGAGGTTGTTCAACGACAGCGACGAAAGCATCCAGCGCCGCATTCCGTCTCCTTCAATATCCTCACTATTTGCAAGATAATAGCCAAGACTTCTGTCACACCTTATCTCCAGCCCGAAAATGTCCAGGATGGAGTCGATGTGGTTGTGAAATGTCCTCTCGGGAATCTCCTTTTCGCGATATTCATTAATCGGGCTTCTGTACCACAGTTCGTTGATATCCCTGCGGGAAATGTGCCCGTGTCTGCTGATTACATCTATCAGCCAAATGTAACGCTTGAAGTAATTCTTTGCCATATTTCAACCTGTTTTAGCCGTCTCCAATAAGCCATCTCGTTTCGGCGGTTCTCGGCGTTACGCCTTAACGATATTGCAAATATAGAAGAATAACTTGCCAAAATGTGGCAGTGAGATAAATTTATTTCTCTTCGAACAAGTCGTTTTATAGCCTCAGACTACTAAGAAACAAAACAGCGGATGGCTAAAACATTGGCCATCCGCATCTTATGTAATGTAGAGAGTATCGATTAAACGATGTTGCGCAAAATCTACCTTACGACCTGGGTGAAAACAGGCGATTTGCCGTTTTCAACAAGGACATAGACTTTGAAAGTGCGTGTTGGCACGTCTTCCGTAGCTTCCTCTCTTGGGAGTTCGCGGGCAACGAACAGATACTCAACGCCATTTGGAACGCTGCGGGAACTTACTTCTTCAGCCTTTGCGTGAATCATTTTGTATCCGGCTACTGCGGAGTCGAAGATATCCGACTCGTCAGCGGTAACAGCGTGAGCGTCTGAGAAGTCAGCAAGTTTCTCGCACTCCCCTTTCACAAATCCGTTCTCTTTCAGGAACCTGTCAAGCTCTGCAGGCATCGCGCTAATTCTTGCCGCTCTTACTCCGTATCCGGGGAAAATCTCAGAATTCGGCAATGAAGCCTTGAGGTCTTTGATGCTCGAATCAAGTCCTCCGCTGCCGAATGTACAGAATGGCACTACTTTTTTGCCATTGAAATCATTGGTACTGAGAAGCGTTGCGACAGGCTGCGGATATGTGCCGAACCATATAGGATAACCGAGGAAAATGACATCGTAGTCCTTGACGTTAGCCTTAAGCGGCTGAATATCAGGAAGAAAATTGGAATCCTTCTCGACTTTGCCTCGCTCGATAGTTTCCTGATAACTGCCGTTGTATGGGTTTATAGGAACAATCGCTTCGACATCCGCATTCAAGCGGTTGCCTATCTCATCAGCAACGACCTTGGTCGTTCCGTTCTGGGAATAATACAGCACCAGGACTTTCTGGGATTTATTCTGACCGCAGGCGACAGCAATCATCGACACGCAAGCCATCAATAGGATTTTCTTCATATCTATCGGTGTTTATTGATTATAATTCCTACCTATCAGCCCCGTAATCTGCGTAATCATCCTTTTTAGAATAATAGCCTTCGGACATATCTATAGTATCAAAAGGATCTTCAGTCAACTCGTTATGACCTGTAGTCACATATTCAGTGCTTAACGGCGTTCTGCTTCCATTTCTGCAGAAACACATCAGGCACACATTACTGTTCAGTCCATACCAAGCAGGCATAGAAGACAACTTCCCGACAATATTATCAGCACTCGTATCGAAATAACATTTGAGGATGTTTGCGACCCTTGCCGTTGATGCAGGAATACCTTCTTCTTTTGTTTCGTAAGCCAGCGTCGAATAGATTAAATTGGACTTGATTGAAAGGTCTCCACTTACAGTTCCGAGCATAAAGAAAGGTCTGTACAATTTTTGGAAGTCAGAAGCGAAATCTCCATTGTCAACGTTGTAGAAAGTATTGTTGTCGATATACAGTTTCTTTGTCGAGACTGCTTTAGCTATATCAGTTGCCGCTATAGCCGAACGATTTACGATGCCGTCCGACTTGACAATTCGGAATTCACGAGGTTTGCTGCTCCAGAAAACATTGTTCCTGACCGTAATGCAATCGAAAGTGAAATCATCACCGCTTATTGCTTTGCCGGTGTTGACGATGTAGCTGTTATCCAGCTTGTCGTCATCGATGTCAACTACGAAATCAGAATCAACGATATTCAAGACTTTGAGAGACCGCTGTGCAGAATTTCGTTTTATGATTCCGTTGTGCATCGTCACCTTGCAGTTGTCAATAATCAGAGTATCAATTGTCTGGGTCGTAGTACTGTCAATAAGCAAGTTATTTGCGGGCGTTTCAATGTCAATTTTGTTGAATGCCAACAATCTCGGAGAACCGAAATGGAGCGTTCCAGTAGATTCCGGAACAATAAGTTTCGCGAGTGTGAGAGGGTTATTGCTGATATACAATGCCGTTCCACCCGCAACAGGATCAGGCACAGCATAGGCGCTTTCGTCAATGAAGAATACTCCCCTGCCGCGCGCATATTCGCCTTCTTTCACCAGAGTCGCATCCCCATACTTGTTTTTATTGTATTTGACTCCGCCTATTTTAACGCTGTATCCGGCTTGCCACATTTCATACGGAGTCATTCCGCTGCCCTCAAGCACTCCAAGATCCCACAACTGTCCGGCTACAGTTGTAAACGATTTTTTTGTCGTAACCTTGGTCAGTTCATCCCCGTTACCGTCCTTGACAGTCAGCGTGAATCCTTTGGAAAAGGTTATTCCTGGAGGAAGTGCGAACCAGCAGTCTTCCCACCAACCGGTTACTCTGGATATGAGACTCTTGTATACATAAC
>CAVKAQ010000163.1:0-4155 GCA_963654225.1 Butyricicoccaceae bacterium
CGCATTCTCCATTTACCCTAATATAATGAATAACAAGTGCAAAGGTACTTAAAAAACGGCAAGACTGGCAAAAATGTCCTAACATATTATTTAATATTAAAGCAGGAAAGAGTGTCATCTAAAACTTTTGACATTTATGACAAAAATCTCACATAGCAAAGTAATAAAATTATTAGCGGTTGCCGATATGGACTGAACGGAATACGCCGACGCCGTGCCAATCAATTAAGTCGCGGAACGATTCCGGAAATAATGACTATCTTTGCAAGTATATATAAACGAAAAGCCAGTTACAAACTGACAGTACCGTTTTTGTGGCAAATTGTGCGAAAATTTTGTTGCTCCTTTGTTACCCGGGGCGAAATATGGGGACAAAATGTCACTTATTTAATTGAAAGCTAAAGAATTATGGCAGAGAGTAACTTTATAGACTACGTGAAGATATTTTGCGCTTCCGGACACGGAGGAGCAGGCTCAGTACACCTTCACAGGGCGAAATACGTTCCGAAGGGAGGTCCTGACGGCGGAGATGGAGGGCGTGGAGGCCATATCATTCTGAAGGCAAATCCTCAGTTCTGGACGCTCATTCACTTGAAATACAAGAAGTTCATCAAAGCCGAGAATGGAGAGCATGGCGGAGCCGCATTGTGCAAAGGCAAGCAGGGACAGGATGTAATCCTGGATGTCCCAGTCGGCACAGTCGTAAAGAACGGAGAGACGGGAGAAGTACTCTTCGATATGATGGAACCTGGAGAGGAGAAGATTCTTTGCCAGGGCGGTCGCGGAGGACTTGGAAACAATTACTTCAAGACGGCAACCCAGCAGACTCCACGATATGCGCAGCCTGGTGAAGAAGGACAGGAAGGATGGTTCATACTGGAGCTCAAAGTCCTTGCTGACGTGGGTCTTGTAGGCTTTCCTAACGCCGGAAAATCCACATTGCTCGCGGCGATCACTTCCGCCAAGCCTAAAATCGCTAATTACGCATTCACGACACTCGAACCGAATCTCGGAATAGTCAGATACCACGATGACAAATCATTCGTAATGGCCGATATTCCCGGAATAATCGAGGGCGCACACGAAGGCAAAGGCATCGGATTGAGATTCCTCAGACATATCGAAAGAAATTCCGTGCTTCTGTTTATGGTTTCCGCCGAAGAGGAAAGCATCAGCAAAGGATATAGGATTCTTCTGAACGAGTTGAAGATGTACAATCCGGAACTGCTTGATAAAGACAGAGTTCTTGCCGTCACCAAATGCGACATAATAGACGAGAAAACCGAAAAGAAAATTAAAAGGACGTTACCGAAGGACATACCTTGCGTATTCATTTCTTCCGTCACCGGAGAAGGTTTGGGAGAGTTGAAAGACGCTCTTTGGGACGCCTTGAACGAATAGTATGCAGGTACATTTCTGGGACATATTGCACGGATGGGATCAGACATTGACTCTGATGCTCAACCATATACACACTCCTGCGTCAGACCATTTCATGATTTTCATGTCCGACAGAGCCGTATGGTTTCCGCTATATGCTCTGGTCGCATTTTTCCTGATAAGAAGACTCGGGGTAAAGAAAGGACTGATTGCAATTCTATGTATGGCGCTGACTCTGATTCTGTGCGATCAGACTTCCAATCTTCTCAAATATTCAGTGGCGAGATTGCGCCCATGCTACAGCTCGAAGATGATTCTCGGAGGACTTCACGTTCTCGAAAACCGTGGCAACTTCTTCGGATTTTTCTCCGCCCACGCGGCAAATGCTTTCGGGTTCGCTATGTGCTCGTCATTGCTCTTCAGATATGATAAGCGGCGCAGATACCTCGCATTTATCATAGGCATATTCTTTTGGGCTACAGTATTGTCGCTGAGCCGTATCTTTGTCGGGAAGCATTACCTTGGAGACATTTTCGTCGGAGCCATCATCGGCAGCGTATATGGCGCACTCATCGCCATCATTGCCAAATGGGTATTCTCGAGATTCATTGACAGAATGCGCAGCACGGCAGAAGCCGCCTAAAGGCCAATGCATTAAACAGGTCTTCAGGCAGCGCAGAAACCTCTTGTTTTAGGTCAAGGTGCTAACGACAAGTTTAACAAGAAAAGACAGCCAACTCAGCTCAACAAGAATATTCCCCGATTACAAAGCCGGAATAGTCTTTTCCATCTGAATACCACGGGAGCCTTTAACAAGTACAGTATAACCGCACAAATGCTCTGCCACAAGCGCGGAAGCCAATTCAGATGAAGTTGCATACCAATGGAATCTGGAATCAGAGCCCGTTTCCGCCAATGCCTTCTTGAACTCCTCGCCAACTAAACATATAAGTTTGTTGTCTGAATCAAGCAGCATCTTGACAATAGCTTTATGCTCCTCTACAGATCCCTCCCCCAATTCGCGCATATCGCCCAGCAGCACTGCCTTAGGCTCGGCATTTATACCGGAAAAATTCGTCAATGCAGCCTTCATACTTGACGGATTGGCATTATAGGCGTCAACAATAAGCACGTTGCGATCCGTCTTGACCATCTGCGAACGGCTATTTGAAGGCACATACGAAGCAATCTGTGAAATCGCTTCCGATTCGGTTACGCCGAAGAATTTTCCTATACAGATCGAGGCAAGGACATTCGACGCGTTATAAGATCCTATCAATCTGGATTCCACGACATTACCATCAGAAAGCCTGATTCTCAAATACGGATTATCCTTTGTCGTTTCCAAGACAGCACCGTTATCAGTCGCTAGACCATAAGGCACAATGGACAACCCGGAACGTTCCTCGCACATAGCGCAAAGCACCTCGTCATCCTCGTTCACAAAAACAGCCTTACCGTGCTCATTGACATAATCGTAAAGCTTACCTTTTGCCTTTTTCACGCCCTCGAAACTGCCGAAACCGAGCAGATGGGCCTTGCCGACATTTGTGATGATTCCGTAGTCAGGTTCGCAGACTTTTACAAGCTTTTCGATATCGTCAGGATGACTTGCACCCATTTCGATTATGGCAAGCTGCGTTTCCGGAGTAATCTTCAACAGCGACAGGGGCACGCCTATGTCATTATTCAGATTGCCTTCGGTTGCAGTCACATTGAACTCTGCAGAAAGCACAGTGCGGATCAGCTCTTTTGTGGTCGTTTTTCCGTTTGTGCCAGTTATTCCAATCACTGTCAAGTGATTATCCGGCCCCAATACATTTTCCCTGTGATAACGCGCAAGTGACTGAAGCTCCACCAACGTATCCTTCACCGGCAATATTCGGCTTCGGCCGGACTCATCCTTGTATTCAGAGCATTTCTCACAGATTGGAGCATCCTCATTAACTACCGCATAGGCGACACCGGACTGCAGCGCTTTCTCCGCATATTCGTTGCCGTCAAAATTCTCGCCCTTCAAAGCAAAGAACAACTCTCCACCTCTGATTGTGCGGCTGTCAGTCGTAACAGAACCGCAGGCGCAAAAAATTTTATATAATTCGCTGATTTCCATAATTTTTCACAGAGAGCCCCAACTATGTTTCCGCCAGAGCAAAGACATTTTATAAAGAACTAGGTATTCGGGAAGTCAGAATCTTCGAACTTCAACGCTCTGAATCATTTAACACCGGTACTTCCGAAGCCGCCCACTCCCCTTTCTGTATCATCAAGAACCTCAACTTCGTCCCAAACGACTTGCTCGTGTTTTGCTACAACAAGCTGAGCAATACGCTCAGACGGTTCGATGACAAACGGCTGATCTGAGATATTCACAAGCAGCACTTTAACCTCGCCACGATAATCCGCGTCAATTGTTCCTGGAGAATTGAGAACGGTAACTCCGTGCTTCATAGCAAGCCCGCTTCTCGGACGCACTTGACACTCATAACCTTCCGGCAATGCCATATACAGTCCTGTAGGCACAAGTACTCGCTGAAGCGGAGCCAAAGTAATCGGTTCAGCTATGTTTGCGCGTATATCCATCCCTGCAGAAAGAGATGTAGCGTAGGACGGAGACGGGTTTGAAGATTTATTTACAATCTTGACTTTCATTTTTCTGAATTTTGGCGGTCCAAAGATGCAACAAAAAAAGGGAAAGCTTAGCACATCGCACCGCTACGACCTCCTACCCTTGCTGCCTTCCGGCCCTGGGGGAGTTCAGAGGGAGCTGGTCGT
>CAVKAQ010000164.1:0-4050 GCA_963654225.1 Butyricicoccaceae bacterium
GTCCATATATTGGATAGACGATTTGGCATATTCTCTCACATATTGTTGCCGTACAATGGAAGATATTGCGGCGGGAAACCAGTGGCGTCTGCCGGATTTGTATCTGAGCGATATGCTCAAGCGCAAGAATCCTTCCGCTGACGTGCAGAGCGACAAGGCTTTCGTGACCAAACTGCTCAAGACTGCTTTTACCGGATATGAAGGATATTTCAATCTCATTTCTTCGTCCGTGAAAGGCTGGGAGTCTGACCGTCTCAACTCTTCCGATATAGCTCTTGTTGCGCTCGGTCTGGCTGAGGCAGAGGCATTCCCTGAGATTCCTCTCAAGGTGACAATGAACGAGTACGTGGAGATTTCCAAATTCTACAGTCTTCCTAAGAGCAGTTCTTTCGTCAACGGACTCTTGGATAAATTGCTCGGAAAATTGGTTGATGAAGGCAAAATCGTGAAATCCGGCGCAGGCCTGGTATAGTGCCGTCGGATAGCGGTATGATGATTGTAGCGTCAATTGTTTTTGTTATATTTGTTAAACAGAATAATTTTTATTGAAAATGAATATCCTTACTTTAATTCTTCAGGCTCCTGCTGCGCAAGCCGGTCAGCAGGCCGGTGCAGGCTGGTCTATGTGGATAATGCTTATTCTCATATTCGTGGTGATGTGGTTCTTTATGATTCGCCCGCAGCGTAAGCAGCAGAAAGAACTCGAGAAATTCCGCAAGGAACTCAAGAAAGGTGACAAGATTGTCACAGTCGGAGGTATTTACGGAGTGGTTGAAGAAATCAAGGACAGGACAGTCCTTATCAAGGTTGACGGCGAAACCAAGCTCAGAGTTGACAAGAATTCTCTTGTAAAGGATTTCTCTGAGACTCAGCAGCAGTAATCGTCTTGTTCCGGACTTTCTGATATGCTTGACTTGTTCGGAAAAATATTCAGGACTTTGAATATAAGCGGGAGGGATGCAAAAGTTTTTATTGTCTCTCTCCTGCTTGCTTATGGTATATGGCTGACGCACAATCTCACTATGAACTACTCGGAGCTCGTGGATGTTCCTGTGAGGGCGTTGTGTGACATCAACGGTCATTCCTATGCTTCGGTGAATTCAACTGTGGTCACTGCCAAGTGCAAGGCCAGCGGATTCAGTCTCATAAAACTTATGCGTGCCGACAAGAAATCACCTGTCGATGTCACATTCAATTCTTCGGATATGCACAGTTGCGGAGAAGAAATGTTCTATGTGACTTCGGAGGATTTCGGGAAGTATTTCAGCCAGATTTTCGGAAACGGAGCGAAATTGGAGTCCTTTGTGTCTGACACGCTGATGTTCAGATTTCCGTATGAAAATCACAAGCGTGTGCCTGTGCAGCCTGTCTATACGATGAGTTTCAAACCGCAGTATGTCAACGCCTCCGGGCTTAAGGTCGTGCCTGATTCCGTGACTGTTTATGGCGATCCTGAAGCATTGTCCGCAATCAACAGAGTATATACGGAGTCGTTTTCATTGTCGAATCTCAGCTCGTCTGCACGTGGCGACGTGAAATTGGATAAACTTGCCGGTGTGAGGCTCTCGGATACTTATGTCCGTTACAGTCTTCCAGTTTCACGATATGTCGAAATCAAGTCGAAGGTGCCTGTAGTCGCGACTAATGTTCCTAAAGGCAAATTCCTGATTGTGTATCCTTCGGTAGCCGAAGTGACATTCAGATGTGCTTTTCCGGTGACATCCGATCCGTCCGACAGAATGAAACTCTATGTGGATTATGGTGATTTTGTGAAATCGCTTGACGGTCAGTGTATTCCGAATGCTGACGGTGTACCGGTAGGAGTTCTCGGGTACAATATATCTCCGGAGGTTTTTGATTGTGTGGAGAGTCAAAGGTGATGGCGTTTACAGTTCTCATAACCGGCGGTATAGGAAGCGGAAAGTCTGAGGTCTCAGGATATCTGGAATCACAGGGGGTGCCTGTCTATGACAGCGACAGCCGGACGAAGAGATTATATGACGGTGAATTGGGCAAAAGATTGGAAAAAGCATTCGGGCAATCGCTCAGGGATTCTTCAGGGAAGATAGACTTCAAACTGATAGCCTCTCTGATTTTCAACGACAAACACTCGCTCGAAAAGCTTGAGACGCTTGTGCATCCGGCTGTGATTGAGGATTTTGAACGTTGGTCTGAGGATGTTTTGGACTCCTCGGATTGGAAAGGATATGCGGGCACGAAACCGTTTGTCTGTATGGAGTCTGCGATAGCGTTGGAGAAACCGTTGTTTGCCGGCCGGTTCAATGCGGTGGTCGCGGTGACGGCTTCAGAAGAAACGCGAATCCGGAGAGCCTGTCACAGAGACGGTTGCGACCCGGAGAAAATTAAGGAACGAATAAAATGCCAGCATTCGGACTGTTCCAAGGCTGACTATATTATCAATAATGACGGCAGTCAGGAGGAATTGACCGCGGAAGTGGACAAGGTATTCCGTCAGATTGCCGCAATGCAAGATTGAAATAAACATTAAGGATTATGAAAACAGATTTGGCTAGAATTCTTTCAGTATCAGGACAGCACGGCCTGTTCAATTACATCGCTCAGGCTCGTAACGGAGCTATCGTGGAGGCATTGTCAGACAAGCGCAGAACTTGTTTCGATATGAAGAGCAGAATCACAACTCTCGCTGATATTTCAATATATACATCTGAGGGTGAATTGAAATTGAAAGACGTGTTCCTGAAACTCCATGCTGTATTGGGTGATGCTGACGCTCCGTCTGCAAAGGCTTCGTCTGACGAATTGAAGTCATTGTTCGCCAAGGCAGTTCCTGACTACGACGCTGACCGTTTCTATGTGTCTCATATGAAGAAAGTCGTAGAGTGGTACAACGAGTTGAAGAATTTTGCGTCTTTGGATTTTGAAGACGAGAATGCTGCAGAAGCCGAAGAGACCGCCGCAGACGACAAGGTCAATGAATAAGCCGATGTCAGAGAGTAAGAAGACGCTTCAGGTTGTCACGCTTGGCTGCTCCAAAAATGATGTCGATACGGAACATCTGCTGGCGCAGGTTAAGGATGACTATGAGATAGTGCCGGCCGGTGAAGACAGGCATCTTGATTATCTGCTGCTGAATACCTGCGGATTCATCGGAGATGCCAAAGAGGAATCAGTACAGGCTATTCTGCAGGCGGCAGAACGCAAGAAGGCCGGGCAGATAGGCAAACTGTTCGTATTCGGCTGTCTTTCCCAGAGATACAGCACGGAAATGCCGGAGCTGGTGCCTGAGGTTGACGGATGGTTCGGTGCCAGGTCCATAGAACCTATAGTCAAGGCTTTAGGCTGCCGGATGAAGGAAGATCGCAGAAATGTACGAGTTCTTACCGGGAAGAAACTTCCTTACGCATATCTGAAGATTTCAGAAGGATGCGACAGAAGGTGTTCTTATTGCGCAATACCTTATATCCGAGGTGCTCACAGGTCTGTTCCGATTGAAGACCTGGTTCAGGAAGCGAGGTCTCTCGTTGAGGGCGGAGTCAAAGAGCTCGTGCTCATAGCTCAGGATACGACCTACTATGGACTAGATTTGTATCGCAGGCGGGCATTGGGTGAGCTGCTTGCGAAATTGTCTGAAATAGAAGGGCTTGAATGGATTAGAGTGCATTATTCTTATCCTGCGGACTTTCCTGATGACGTCTTGACCCAGATGGCGGAGAATCCGAAGGTGTGCCGTTATCTCGACATTCCGTTGCAGCACGTTTCGGACAAGATTCTGGATATGATGCATCGTCACGTTGACGGCGCCTGGACAAGGGCTCTGATCAAGAAAATGAGAGAAAGAGTGCCTGGAATTGTGCTCAGGACGACTATGATAGTCGGACATCCGGGCGAAAGCGTCAAGGAATTCAATGAATTGCTGAATTTTGTCAAGGATGCAAGGTTCGAGAGGCTTGGCGCATTTAAATATTCCGAGGAGGAAGGTACTTTCGATGCCGAGAACTTCAGAGATTCCGTTACGATGAAGACAAAGACAAACAGGCTGTCCAGACTGATGGAGCTTCAGCGTGGCAT
>CAVKAQ010000165.1:0-4025 GCA_963654225.1 Butyricicoccaceae bacterium
AGAATGCGATTGATGCGCTTTGCCGAATCAATGAGATAAGCCGTTCCGAGGATGGCTCCGACGACTCCGCCGATGACTCCGCCGATGGTCATAGCCCGTGCCGCCTCACTGCCATTGACATAGACAAGGCAGAAAAATGCCGTAACCCACACTACGATGACCGGGATGCTGAAGAAAAGGAGGCTGCGGTTGTCAAAACGCCTGCAGGCAGCCATATTTCCGGCAACGGTAAGTATGTCCCCATCCAGAATGTTGTCGGAAACAAACCGGACGGCTCTGTATATCATCATACCGACACAGGAGAGAAGAAGCGCACCTGTCATCAGTAGAAACCAGAGCGGGAAAACCTTCGAAAAGTACAAGATGGCAAGTACTATTGGAGTTGCGACGGCCGACAAAGCGACTACGCTCCATTGTTCCCTGCGCTCCTTGGCGTAGTCTTTCTGCATAGCCCTGCGCATTATCTTTTCATTGATTATCTTCTGCTGCTTGAGTTCTGACTTGAACCCTCTGAATTCGGCACGCATTTGTTCAAGTTCGCCGATGTTTTTAATTTCTTCCATTTTAATCACTTGTTTTTAAGTTGTTCCTTGATGCGGACAAGTCGTACGGAAACGGCCTTTGGAGAGATGCCGAGGATTTCACCGATTTCATTGTAACTGATGTCTTCCAGCCAGAGCAGCACCAAGGCTCGGTCGAGAAGTTGAAGTTGACTGATTCTTTCATGAATGATCCTGATCTGTGAGCTGCGGGCCTCGGCCGGCTCATCATCAAATGGAGAAAAGTCCATCGTGAGTTCCTCGTGGGCGTGGCGGCGGTTCTTGCGTCCCTGAGAGATGCAGGTGTTCAGACAGACCCGATAGACCCATCCTTTCAGATTGTCCGGAACTATCCTGGAATAGCCCTTCCAGAGATTGATGAGGGACTCCTCAAAGAGCTCTGCCACCTCGTCCTTGTCCTTGGAAAACATATAGCACACGGTGTAAATTGTGTCTTTGTTCTCCTCAACGAATTTTTCAAATTGCCGTTTTTCCTGTTCCATTGTCGTTTTCTTTTTAGAAACGTTTCTGCAATATAAACGCACGCAAGCGGAATTTACTACATTTTTTACAAAAGTTGCCCTTGAAGAACTTGTGTTTTTCCGTAATTCGGTTAATTCTATCTGTATAATCTGTGGAATGCAGGTAATTTTGCGGCGTAAAAAATAGCAGAAAATGAGAGACAACTGATTGACTCCCTTTCCTTGATGGCATCTATGAGCATCATCGCCTGTGACTTCCACGGAAAAAGGCATACTTCAAAAGATACCGGAATTTACTATTTTTGTAAGGTGATTCGAGATATTCATGCAGGTTCAATATGAGAGCTACGCTGTATAATATACTTCTTGTCGGAGCCGGCGGCGCACTTGGCGCGATGCTCCGTTATGGATTGACCTTAATCTGTAACATCCTCTGCTGGTCATCCAACCTCGCCACCTTCATTGTTAACGTCGTGGGTTCATTTGCAATGGGTCTTCTTGTCAGCTGCTACGACCAGAGCCCGTGTCTGCTCATGGCTACGGTCGGAATATGCGGAGGATTCACGACATTCAGCACCTTCTCCATGCAGAGTGTAACTCTTATTCAGCACGGACGCTACGGAGCAGCCGCGCTTTACGTCATAGGAACCGTCCTTGTCTGCATCGCATTTGCCGCCATCGGCTGTTATGTGGGACAGAAACTGAAATAGTTTTTTCATACAACTCAAGTTTCGCATATTCAGAATTCCTTCCTTCGGGTACGATAAATTGCTCATGTTATGAAAAGAATGCATTGGGACAACGGTCTCAAATGTTCCGTCACCGTGTGCGTCCAGTATTACGACTCGCCCTGCGGGAAAATCATTCTGGGTTCGACAGGCGGGCTGCTATGCCTCTGCGACTGGAGGGGAAAACCTTGCTCAGCAAAGAATATACGGCGGATTGTCAATACATTGAATGCAGATGTGCGGGAAGAATCCACGCCAGTACTTGAGCGCGCGAAGATTCAGCTTGACGAGTATTTCTCGGGCAAGAGAAAGTCTTTCGACATACCGCTGTGCCCCATCGGCACACCATTTCAGAAGAGCGTGTGGCAGGAACTGCTCAGAATCCCGTACGGAGAAACGAGAACCTATATGCAGATAGCGAAACAGGTGGACAACGTCAAGGGAGTCCGTGCCGTGGCGCAGGCCATCGGGGCAAATGGAATCTGCATAATAATCCCCTGCCATCGCATTATCGGTTCAGACGGCTCATTGACCGGCTTTGCCGGCGGACTGGATGTCAAGCAGACACTGTTGGGTGTGGAAAAAGCATAATACAAAATGCAGTTTTCTCCGAGTGAAATGAGCTGTTTTGACGGTTGAAACCGCATTATCCGGACGTAAAATATTCAGGAAAAGCGGTCTGCAATGATGGTTTGGCGACCTCGCGTAGGGGAATCATCACGAAGGGGCGGTTCTCGATGTCTTTGTGGGGAATGGTCAGTTCAGGAATATCCACATGCTCGGCACCGTAGAAGAGGATGTCGATGTCGATTATGCGTGAATGATAGATGCGGTTGCCTGAACCGTCATATTCAGGAGGATCCGTCCTGCCCATCGCGCGCTCGATTGATTTGATTTTGTGCAGCACTTCCGCAGCGGCATTCTCCGCCGGCATCTCCGGCCTGTAGGTTCTGTAAAGGACCACGGCGTTCAGAAACTTGCCGCCTGAAAAACCCATCGGCTTTGTCTCGATAAGCCGGGAGAGTGCCGTATAATGCCCCTCGAAGGCCGCATCCATCCGGCGAAGAGCCTCCCCGATGTTCTTCACGCGGTCGCCAAGGTTGCTGCCGAGGGAAAAATATATGCTTACAAAAGCCATTGCTCCAACTAAAAAACCTTCAACATGTTTCTAAATAATGCCGACCGCAAAAATTACTTATAAATATTCAAACCAAAGCCAAGCTGCCAAATTTGAATATGCCCGGTCAGGAATTCGGTTCCTTTGAATAGTCCGGACCGACACCGGGATCAACCCGACCGGCGGAAGAGTCAATGTCATCCAGACCGAGTTCCAGACGGGCCTCGTCGGAGAGCATCGACTGGTCCCAGGCAGGGTCAAAGACGAGTTCCACATTGCAGGCCTTGATGCCAGGAACGTCCGTGACGTTTCTCTGAACCTCATCAAGCACCTCATCAGCCATCGGACAGTTCGGAGCGGTGAATGTCATCTTGATGAAAGCCTCGTGCTTCCTGTTGATCACAAGTTCATAGATGAGGCCAAGGTCGTAGATGTTGACCGGAATCTCCGGATCATAAACCTGCTTCAAAGCCAGAACCACATTGTCATAAAGCGGCGCAAGCTCCTTGACATCATCCGCCGAAAGAACCTCGCTATCCCGCTCCACCCGCGGCTCCTGACCGGTCGCCTTTTCCTCCTCCTTATTATTCTTGAATATGCTCATATTACCTCTCTCTATTTTTCAGCAATTCCAAAACGACTTTTTCTCTTACGGCCATCTTTTGCCACAATTACAGAACATCGTTATCGTTTTGCTGACTGTTCTCCAAAGCCACCGCCTTGATGGTGTCAATCATCGAGACGAGACCGTTCGCTCTGGTCGGGGACAGATTCTCCTTCAGACCGATCTGATTGATGAAACTGAAATCGTCCGCTGCGATTTCCTTCGGAGTGCGGCCGGAATACACGCTGACCAGAAGAGAGATTATCCCTTTGGTGATAATCGCATCGCTGTCAGCCTTGAAGTACAGTTTTCCGCCCTCAAGCCTCCAATCCAGCCAAACCCTTGACTGGCATCCCTTAATCAATTTATCATCAGTCTTTTCCGCTTCCGGATACTCTTCCAGACCCTTTCCCAAGTCGATGAGATACTCGTATTTGTCGAGCCATTCATCGTACATCGAGAAATCGTCAATCACAGACTGTTTAGCTTCCTCAAGCGTTTTCATTTCTTCTATCTAAAAAATAAATCTTTCTATTTCATCGCTTCGGCAAGCTC
>CAVKAQ010000166.1:0-1030 GCA_963654225.1 Butyricicoccaceae bacterium
GGACTTCATAGTGGTGAAGATGGGCCTATTTTCTGATCCTCAGGTATGGGATGCAATGACGGCGGTCGATATGGTGGCCGTGCCTATGTATGCTTTTGTGCTAAAAGAACTTGTCAGGCCGGGACACTTAAATTGGCGTAGTATTGTCATTCAGGAACTGCCGTTCGTCATCCTTCCGACGCTCGATATCTGTCTGGGAATCAGAATATTTTTCTATATCGAAGTGGGATGGGCGGCAATTTACGGCTCATCAATTATGATTTGGGCATCCATAAATATTCCCCGCTATAACCGTCATCTCAAAGAGCTGTATTCCTATACCGAGAATATCAACCTCAACTGGCTCAAGACTATTCTTTATACTTTCTATGCAATCCTTGGGCTTTGGATATTCGATTGTCTGTTTATTCATCTTGACATGGAGTGCCTGTATATGTCATGCAATCTCGGCTTATGGATGGTGATTTCATATTTTCTCTACCGTCATCAGTCAGTGATGAGCGAATTGGCCGATTGGAAACCGGAAGAGAGCCAGGAGTTGGCAGACGAAGACATTCTTGCCGAGAAAATTCAACAACAGTTCACCTCCAATCAAATCTATCTCAATCCCAATCTTAAGTTATCAGACATTGCCGCGGCTGTCGGTTCAAATCGCACCTATGTGAGCAAATTCTTCAATCGCGATTCGGCTACCAACTTCTATGAATATGTAAATGGGTTGCGCATCGAACATGCTTGCCATCTATTGACAGAGACAGATTTGCCCATTCAAGAGGTTGCGCAAAAGTCAGGTTTCAGCAGTCCGTCAGTATTCTCCAGAGTATTTTCCAAGCATAAAAACTGCACGCCAAGCGCCTTCAGAGCGGACAACCGGAAATAGCTCCATGTCGTTCACATTCAACATTTTTACGAAAAGTAAACAACATTTTTACGAATAGTCTAGAGTTAAAACCATAGGTTTTTACCCACTATCAAGAGAGTGTGAGATGTAACTCCTAAATTTAAGGACAAATCAAACACACTTCACAAC
>CAVKAQ010000166.1:1040-3896 GCA_963654225.1 Butyricicoccaceae bacterium
CTTCACAACAATGGGAATTCGAAGCCTACTTCTTGAAACAGAAAATGCGCCCCGCCGGTGCCTTGTCAGCCTGATTCTGTTCGCATGCGGCATCGCCGTGGCACTATGGGACGGCGGTGGGAGCAACCTTAAAACCGACGGCCCCGTAATCTGCCTTGACAACAAGGCCATCCTGCGACACCGATTCGATCGTGACACCATCTGCACCACCCTTGCCAAGGGCGACAGTCTGCGTGTGCTTGGCATCGACCGCTCGTCGTTTGGTCAAGGATGGTTGGTCGAAACTCCCAAAGGAGATATTGGCTGGGTAGATGCCTCCGACCTTTCAAACATTAGTCAGATTGTTAAAGACGGCTCGGATAAGGGCGACACCGTCAGCGTCAAGGCCGAATGGCTGGGGGCGTTTATACACAGGTACGTTTATACCAACAGTAAGGGAGAAGAGAAAAAGCTGTCTACCAATGATTTCTATCCCGCACTCGACGGTTGGGACAAGTATTATTACAATCGCGACGCACGTGCAGGTGTATGCACCAACCGTAAATTTGAGTCCATGACATTGGGCAAAAGCCTTGAAGAGGTCAACAAGGAGTTTGGCACTCCTGTCTTGCTGAGAATCACGGCTCAAGGCATGGAGGCTCAGTATTCATGGAAAATCTATGAACCTGCGACAGGGAAAATGATGCGTCCCAATGTCACATTCGGACTGGATTCTGTGGCGACTGCTGTGAGTTTCGGTGATGCGACCAGCCGAGCTGCTTCATGGCTCAAAAACATGCCTTTGGCATCCACAATAATCAACTGGCCGATTACCTCTCTGGTGGTTCGGGGCTCGCGCTACGACACATTCGCCGATGCAAACCCATCGACGGGAATGAAAATTCTGCTCATCGGCCTGATTGTCATTATCGCGATTTGCTATTTCATGTGGATGTTCCTCACACCTTCGCTGCCGGTGCTTCTGATGGGATGGCTTGTGAAATTTCCTCCTGTATTCTATGTGCTTTCCGACCAAATGCTAAGAATACTCATGCTTGCCGTGACCTTGGTTTCGGTCTATATATGGAGCGTCATGATGATGGCTTGGGGTATGTTCCCATTCTGGAGCTTGCTGATACTCATCTGTGGCTGGTATAGTTTCACGCTCGCTGCAAGCCTGCTGTGCGAATATCCTCATATCCGTTGCCCCAAGTGCAAGCATCTGTATTCCATCAAGTTTGACCATGAGGATTTTGAATATTCAGAGACCAAGACCGGTGAAGACATTCGCCAGGGCAAACTATTAGGCAAACGCACAGCCACTTGGGAAGCTTGGACTCAGGTGACTACCAAATACACAGACGGAAGCTCCACCAGTCACCGCGAAGACGTCCACACCCAGGCACAGGACTACCGTACTTACGAATTAATTCACTATGACATCAAGTATCGTCTGGATCATTATCGTCGCTATTATAAGTGCGACAACTGCGGCCTCGTCGAGGAGACTACCTACGTCGACTACACCGAGCTCGAACGTCATGAAACCGGACGTTCGGCCCGCGAAGAGACCTATGGCGACACCTATCGCAAAGGATGGTAATATGGAAAAGACAATCAAACACTTGGGCAGTTCGTTCACTCAGATGGTCGAAAATGCCAATGCAGGAGAATACTGGCGCAATATTGGCCTGGGACGCATTGCGTTCGAGATGATGTGTAAACTCCCCGATACGGTGCCCGGAGAATTTGAATCTACTGCCGAGAAAGCCAGAATTCTCTCAATGATGCTGGACCAGATGGACGAACTCGCCTCACCGCGCTTGTGCATAGCTGTTCGCAACGAAATGAAACGCTTGAACCCAAAGGACGATAGCAATCTTCAAGAACTCGTCAAGTTGCAGGACTTCATCAATCCGAAACTGCCAATGGAGGAGTTTTGCAAGAAATACCACCGACATCTCCTTTTCGACCCGGTGGAACGTACCGAGGAATATGAGAATGCTATACAAGAGGTTGAAGCCGAATGTAATGCAGCGTTGGAGGGCACCCCTCGCGGCATGGGTTTCTGCTTCGCTTATTGGAGCGAAAAACAACGGATTCTTGCCGAGCACAGCATCAAATGGAGGTCGCCCAGCGTTATGAACCCTCACGTATTATTCGACTGATATGGAACCGCTGCCTATAGTATTGGAAATTGTCGAGAGCCACAGTTCCGACCCTGAGCTCGAAGATATGACGCGTCTCTTTTCTTATGATTCAAGAGACAAGGAGATAATTAGATTCATAAGCGACAAGTCGTTGCTAACCGATTTGAAGATAGGACAGGTTGTGCATCTGTCCCCGTCGCCCGGAGGTAAAATCCTAATTGAATCCATGTCAGAAGAGGCCATCACGATCTCATTTTTCAACGTGGCGAAAACGTTAAAACTCGGCGAAGAATGGACTACGGGACCAATCAAAACCTTCAATCCTGTTGACAGTTCCGATGAGGTCATGATTACTATCAGCTATCATCGGCTAACTTTCTGGGAATATATAAAGTTGGTGATGAACCGAATACTTTATATCCACGAGCACTCACGCCATCCACTCAACACCAGCACAACCGCACCCGAGGAAAAAGTCCTGAGCCTTATCAATCAAGCTATCGACGACGGCAACCCCGGGCTCTATCCAATGAAAGCCCTTTTGATGGCCTGCAACAATTGGTATAGCGCCAAAATCCTACGCCCCGGCATGTTTCAGGATATCCTTCTCGAAGGCATTGAGAAGGGCGCCTTGGCTCCCGACGACGCTCAGGGCTGGGAATGGTTGAGTGTTGCCGCTGGAACCAACGACCCATCGGAGTTTATGACCGACATGGAACGATATTAC
>CAVKAQ010000167.1:0-3888 GCA_963654225.1 Butyricicoccaceae bacterium
AGCTACGGGGGTGACGTCGGCGGTGGTGATGATGTAGTAGTTGCCGATTTCGGTGGCTTTATAACCGTCAGGAATCCAGTTGGATACTTCTGTGGAAGTAAGCACTGATGTTGCTACTTTCGCATTCGGATTCAGACTGGTCTTCAATGAAGAGTTTGTAAGAACTGCGTTGTCAATTACGAGTGAAGTGTATGTTTCGCTGGCCGTTTCGTATCCGGATGCACTTGCATATTCGATTGCACCATCTATTGTACCAGTGGTGTTCACATATACGTTTACTCCATCGGCATAATGAGGTGGCCAATAGTAAACATCAAATGCAACTTTTCCTGCAGGGGCCTTGATGGATGTCGAGCCGAGTATCTTTACATTTCCGTGATTATTTGAAAGTACGTAAGTGCAAACACTGCTTTCAGATGCATCTAGGACTACATTCTCGAGTGTCAGATCACAATAGTTTTGGATAAGTAACTTAGCCTTTGTGGACTTGATGGTACCATTCTTTATAGTAACCTTTGATCCTTTAAGAAGTTGCATTCCATTTGTTGTGGTGCCTTGAGAACCAACAGTCTCGCCGTCTATATCGAAGGTGTGTCCGCCGAGGTCAATAATGATATCTTGTCCGTCCTGGGCTTTAACACCATTTCCTGCCATATCTTCCACTAGCTGAATGATTGTCTGTTCGCCTGTTTTTGCTGCTGCAACAGCCTTATCGAGGGCGGTATAGGCAACACCATCGACAATAATAGGATGGATGTTTTCCTCGCCTTCGTAGGCAGGTTTGATTTCGATGTTGAAGATTACCTGGTCGGTGAGAAGGTTGCCGAAGATGTTGGTGCGGTAGTTGGCACGTACAGGAGCGCTTGGAACGCTGATTTCAACATCTGCTTTGCCCTTGAATGTAGCCTTGAGGTCGCTTACGTGCTGCTCGTCAAGACTTCCTACCGGGATGAAGTAGTTCATTGACAGATAGGTGTACTCAACGCCGTTGACGGTAAGTTTTTCCTCAGGGAGAGCGGCCTCGGTGTAGGCGATGCCGCTTGAACCGCCGTTGGAAACCTTACCTACGCGTCCGAAGAGGTCGAGCTCGGTAGCGGCTTCTGTCGCTGTGAGTTCGCTCTTGGTAGGCTCAACGCCTGCGGCTTTTGCGGCCTTGAAGTCAGCTGTGCCGAAGTTCACCTGAGCGAACGGACGGTAGAGCTCAACTGTCTCTGAGAGTGCGCCGGTCACCTTGAGTGCTCTTGTTGCGAAGAATGCGTCGCGGCTCTCGTCGTTGGCTACACCGTCGTAGCTGATCTTGACGACTTTGTTCTCTTTGTCAAGGGTGTAGGCGGTAGTTTCTGACTGTGCCCAGAAAATGAAGTGGTAGGTCTTGCCTTTTACGAGGTGGAATTCAACGGTTGCCTTGAGGTCCGTGAATGTAGCGGTTTTGTCGAGTGCGCTGAGGTAGTTGCCTGGGGCGCCGTCATTGTCTTCATAGACTGCAACAGCGAGATTCTTGGCGCTCTGGCCGTCGCTGATTGCCTTTGTGGCGATGCCCTGAGGGGCTGCGATGTTATAGGTGACGGTTACTTCCTGTCCGTCTTCGATTCTTGGAGATACTTGCTCCTTCGCACAGCCTGCCGCAATGACTGCAAGCGCTGTCGCCATTAAACATTTGATTCCTTTCATACTTATAGTTTTATTAGATTGTTTTCAATATTTCGTTCCGGACTTTAGCCGGTCCGATGAAGGATACTCTTGTGTCCTTTATTGTCTTTCTTCCAGTTGAATAAGATTGCTGTTTGAAATCGGTTCTTATTCTGTTACTTTATCTTTGAGCTCATCGTTGGCGACTGTGCCCCCCCAGTTGTTATCGTGAATGTCATAAGTGATTCCTTCTGCCAGGTCGCTAGCCTTCATTACTTCACCTTTGTCGTCTCCAGAATTTGTCGCAGTGTTGCCAGTAATAGTAATCTGAGTGTCTGCTCCAATATCTCCGAATCTGATAACACGGTCACCAATTTTGTCGAATGTGTTGCTTGTAATTACGACTGCGCCATAACTAGGTGATTTATAGTTGCTTTGTATTGCAATCGCATTATGAACGGTTGTTGTGATTTTGGAATTCGTAACTGTTACATTATGAGCGTTAGAGACGTATACTCCTTGAAACGAAGTGTCAAAATTGCAGTTGTCAACAATAAGATTATCAAATAAATACTCTGAGTCAGCTTCTCTTTGAAATTTTATTCGCTGCCCGCTACTTGCAGTGCTTGTGTCTTCTTCTCCTAAAGCTAAGAAGTTGCATTTCGAGAATGTTAGTTTATTGATTGATGACTTTTTACTGCTATCATAAAACTGGGCATTCTTTACAAATGTAATTCCCTCGAAGGATAGGTCAGAAAAATTAAAGGCATTGTAATAACTAGGGCTAGTACTAGTACTTGACGTACCATTATCAAGAACGTAATCATAAATAGTACGCGCTGCAGTTCCGTAAATATGACCAGATGTTGCATCAACGCCATTAATTTTTACACCTTCAGAAGCGGTGAATTTTACGTTGTTGACGGCACGGGTGTAGTAGCAACCCGGAGTCCACGATGTCTGAGATTTGTAAGCTGCAAGTTCTTCTGCGGTTGCGAACTCTTTATATCCGTCTGCTTCAGATGTGTAGCCTGCAACCATATATTTGGTGTTGCTGCCGGGAAAGCGGTTAGGACGGCCGAGAACGAGGGTCTCGGAGATGTTCTCGGTGAAGTTGATGGTCTTGCCATCGATGCTGCCATATGCTCCGTCAAGGGTGTACTGCGCATTCGCAGCGGTTACATTGACAACGTCGCCTGACATATCAGGTCCTGCAGGGAGCGCTACTGCCGTGCCGCTTTCGCTATAGCCGGCGATAAATGCCTCACTGAAATCGATAGTCGCTTCGCCAGTGTTGTCGGAAACGGTTGCTTCGGAAGCCTTTTCTCCGACGTAAGCATTCGCATCGTATTCAGACTCTGTTTTGTAATTCTTGTAGTTGTGCGATGCGTCAACTTTGATGATAACAGTACCTTCAAGTTTATTCTCTGTAGCTGAACACCCTTTATTTACATAGCCAGCAAAGCCGCCGAGGTCTCTATAACCCTGAATCTTTGCATTCTCAACTGTACAATTAGTGATAGCTCCACCTGGTTCAGCTATGTATCCAGCTATGCCGCCCACCTTGTCTCCATTATCATACTTTCCGTTGCTTAGCAGTTCAGCCGTTGAGGTTACTTTAACATTTGAAACTTTGCAATTGCTGATGGAAGAACACTGAACAAAACCACAAATTACACCAGCGTAATGAGTGCTGCTGATTGTTGCATTTTTAACGGTCAAATCTTTAACGGTGGCGCCAACCAAACCGCCGAACAGTCCGGCTGATGCGTGCTCTACAGTATTGTCAGAAGCGTAGAGATTAGAGATTGTCTTGCCGTTGCCGTCAAATGTGCCGTGGAATGTGATTCCTGGGGCTTTTACGGCACCACCTATCGGCGTCCAGACTTTGTAGCCGAGGTTGATGTCATTGACGAGTTTCACGGTTTTGCCGGAGAAAACGTTGGTGCCGGCGTTTACCTGCTGGGCTACCCAGGCGAGCTGGGCCGCGTCGCTGATTTCATACACTCCGTCAACTTCTGTGACTTTAGAAACTGAAGTTCCATCCCAAACGGTTACGGCTTCATTGCCACCGAAGTTAGGATCAACCTCGATATTGAAGTCTGCGGTGTTGGTAAGGAAGCTGCCGACGATGTTGGTGCGGTAGTTTCGCTGGAGCGGAGTCGTAGGAGAGCTGAATGAAACTTCCATACCGTCAAACTGGAATGTCGCGCTGATGTCATAGACGCTTCTTTCTGCAGGAGCGAAGACATAGTTCAT
>CAVKAQ010000168.1:0-3835 GCA_963654225.1 Butyricicoccaceae bacterium
TACCCTCAGTCTCTTCGAGACAGCTCCCAGGAGCACGGGGAAAGGATTCCCCGAACCCCTTCGGTCGCTGCGCTTCGAATCTATGACATTCACGTCGGGAGAACAACGCAGTAGACCGCTTTTTATTCATCGCGCATTATTTTCCGACAACGGAAAACCGATATATACACACCTGAGTGTATGTCTCGCCCGGGCGCACGATTATCGACGGAAAATCCTGCTGGTTAGGAGAATCCGGATAATGCTGGGTCTCAAGAGCAAGAGAGCTGCGGAATCCGAGCGGTCTTCCATATTTGCCCGTGGATGTTCCGTCAAAGAAATTTCCGCTGTAGAACTGAAGCCCGGGCTGGTCGGAATAGACCTCCACCTGACGGCCGGAAACAGGGTCATAAACTGCACACATTATCTCCACGCCGTCTTCGGATTCACGGTCTATGCACCAGTTGTGGTCATATCCGCGCGCATTCTTCAACTGCTCATTGTCCTCGCCAATCATTTCGCCTATAGCGTGAGGCTTGCGGAAATCAAACGGAGTACCGCTCACGTCAGCAATCTCTCCACTTGGAATACTAAGCGAATCTATCGGGGTATAATGGCTTGCCTTTATGTGCATTATGTAATCCTCAATGCTTCCGTTGCCCTCTCCGCGAAGACAGAAGAACGGATGATTGGAAATATTGACAGGGGTCGGCTTGTCAGTCGTAGCTTTGTAGTCAATCCTGAATTCATTCTGGCTGTCAAGCGAATAAGTCATCGTAATGTCCTTATTTCCAGGAAATCCCTCCTGACCGTCAGCGTGAAGATAATGCAACGTTATCGTTGAATCCGTCACATTGACTACGTCCCATACGACATTATCCAAGCCTTTGAATCCGCCGTGCAACGTATTGACTCCGTGGTCATTGGCCGGAACTGTATAAGTCTGACCGTCCACGGAGAAGGAGGCATTGCCTATTCTGTTCGCAACAGGACCGACGCAAGCGCCCAAGAACCTTTCGCCCGGAGGCGTCACATAGTCCTTCAAGTTATTGCGGCCTACAACAATATCCTCATATTTACCATCCTTGTCCGGGGTAAATATGGACACTACCCTGCCGCCGTAATTAGTAACCTGCATCACCACGTTACCGCCTTTCAGCGTGTATAGGGCAACAGGTTTGCCGTCAACGGTATCCGCAAAATTCTCCGGATTTATCAATTTGGGAGCCGATGAGCTTCCGCAGCTTGCGATAAACATTGACGCCAGCGCAAGAGCAAACGCTTTCAATGATGTAGAATTCAGATTTTTCATTCTATGGTTCATTATAATGTAATTTCAGTGTTGCTCAAATTTACACTTTTTTTGCGTAAGTTTGTATTATCTATCACTTCCAATATTGCATCAATGATTACTGATAAGAAATCTCAAAATCTGTCAACGCTCAACACATTCAGGATGAATGTAAAATGCAGCCGATTCATTGAATATGACGCCATAGCGGATCTGATAAACATCGATTTCGAGAGTCTGCCGAAGCCGGTCAAACATATCGGAGGCGGTAGCAATCTCCTTTTCAGCGGAGATTTCAAGGGAACAATTCTGCACTCCTCGGTCAAATTCATCTACACATTGCCGAAGGAGGACCATTTGTATCATTCTGACAATGAAGTCATTGTCTCTGTCGGAAGCGGTGTGGTCTTCGACGATTTCTGCAAGTGGGCGGCAGAGAACGGCCTCTGGGGCGTGGAGAATTTGTCTTACATACCCGGCGAAACCGGGGCCGCGGCAGTTCAGAACATCGGAGCATACGGTTCAGAGGTCTCGGAGTCAATTATTCAGGTCTATTGCTACGACACGAAGGAGGAGGAATTTGCGCATTTCGATGCGGAGGAATGCGGGTACGGTTATAGGGATTCCATTTTCAAATCAAAGGAAATACGTGACAGATATATAGTTACCAATGTCGTATTCCGTCTGACACGGACATTTTCTCCGAAACTGGACTATGGACACGTCCGTGAAGCGGTCGAGAAAGCCACTGCCGATGCAGGGCTGACTGAGCCGACGCCGATGCTTGTCCGCAGTGCCATCATCGGAATCAGGAAAGAGAAACTGCCGGAAGTGTCGGAAGTCGGAAGCGCGGGAAGTTTTTTCAAGAATCCCGTAATCGAGGAGTCTGAGTTTCAGCGCATTGCCAGCGATTATCCGGACATTCCACATTATGTTATGGGCAACGGAATCAAAATCCCTGCAGCCTGGCTGATAGACCAATGCGGATGGAAAGGCAAGGTTTGCGGGAACGCGGGCGTTTACGGCAAGCAGCCGCTTGTAATCATAAATGCGACCGGAAAAGCGACCCCGCAGGAAATCATCGCATTGAAAGACAATATCATAAACTCCGTACAGGAGAAATTCGGCATCACGCTTCAGCCGGAAGCAGAAATCATATAATCACAATGGACAACAGCACATTCATAGTTGAAGGCGGGCACAAACTGAGCGGCTCAATCACTCCTCAAGGCGCAAAGAACGAGGCGCTTGAGGTCATAAGCGCAGTACTTCTCACATCTGAAGAAGTGGTCATAGACAACATTCCGGAAATTCTGGACGTAAAGAATCTCATTCTGCTTCTGGAAGGAATGGGCGTGAAAGTGAAGCGCCTTGAGAAGGGGAAATACAGTTTCAAGGCTGACAACATTGATACTGAATATATTGAAAGCGACGATTTCGTAAAGAAGTGTGCCTCGCTGAGGGGTTCCGTAATGGTTGTCGGCCCGTTGCTTACGCGGTTCGGACACGCCTGGTTTCCGAAGCCGGGTGGAGACCGCATCGGAAGGCGAAGGGTGGACACCCATATTCAGGGAATGATCAATCTGGGGGCATCGCACCGATACGATGAAGACAAAAAGGCATTCTTGCTGAACACCCCCGGCGGCAAACGTCTGAAGGGATGCTATATGCTTCTGGATGAGGCTTCCATAACGGGAACCGCCAATATTCTGATGGCGTCCGTTCTGGCGGAGGGTAAGACAGTCATCTACAACGCTGCGTGCGAACCTTATCTGCAGCAGTTGTGCAAGATGCTGGTGTCAATGGGGGCGAAGATTGAAGGCATAGGCTCAAACCTCTTGACAGTGAACGGAGTGGAGTCTCTGCACAGCACTTCGCACACGATTCTGCCGGATATGATTGAGGTGGGCAGTTTCATCGGTATGGCGGCATTGAACCGCAGTTCCATCTCCATCAAGAATGTTTCGTGGAAGAATCTGGGAATCATTCCGGAGAGTTTCCGAAGGCTTGGCGTCCATCTTGAGCAGAGGGGTGACGACATTTTCATTCCTGAGCAGGAGTCATATACGATAGATTCTTTTATGGACGGGTCGATTATGACCATATCCGATGCGCCGTGGCCGGGGCTTACGCCTGACCTTCTGAGCGTTATGCTGGTTGTGGCGACTCAGTGCAAGGGCAGCGTGCTGATTCATCAGAAGATGTTCGAGAGCAGGCTGTTCTTTGTCGATAAGCTTATCGAGATGGGGGCGCAGATAATTCTGTGTGACCCGCACCGCGCCGTTGTCATCGGGCACGACCACAGGTTCAGGCTGCGTGCCGGCAAGCTCCTGTCGCCGGATATACGAGCCGGTATCGCCCTTCTGCTGGCAGCAATGTCAGCAAAAGGGACGAGCGTCATCAGCAATGTCGGCCAGATTGACCGTGGTTATGAGGATATTGATGGGCGGCTGAATGCTCTTGGTGCCAAAATTACAAGGACAGAATAATACGAGAGCTATTCGGAGCGTAGCGACCGAAGGGGTTCGGGGAATCCTTTCCCCGTGCTCCTGGGAGCTGTCTCGA
>CAVKAQ010000169.1:0-3827 GCA_963654225.1 Butyricicoccaceae bacterium
GATGGTATGCTGTGTATGTGGACAAGTCTCAGGACCTTGTGAAAGCAAAGGAATTGCTGAGCACCGTATCTGAGATTTCAGATATACAGTTCTCAAACAAAATGTACAAGGCTGATTCGGACAACAAAATTGTGCCGTTCACTGAGGCTTTGTCTGAAAGAAAGTTCGTTTCCTGCGATTTCAACGATCCTAACCTTTTCTGGCAATGGGGATTCATCAACAATGCGGACCAGGCTATCGCAACTGACGCTGTAGCAGGTATGGATATCGATGTGGCTGATGCCTGGAAACTTACAGGAGGTGATTCCAGAGTGATTGTCGCGATTCTTGACGAGGGTATAAAATATACTCATCCGGACCTTGCGGCCAATATATGGACAAACCCTAATGAAACTGAGGATGGCGTCGATGATGACGGAAATGGCTATGTAGACGACATTCACGGCTACAATTTCGTGGACAACGGTGCAATTTCGTGGGATAAGGTCAATCTCGGCCTTGACGGCTCAAACGATGGTGATTCCGGTCACGGAACACACGTTGCCGGTACGATTGCAGCAGTCAACAACAACGGAATAGGTGTTGCCGGAGTAGCCGGCGGTACCGGTAACGGCGACGGCGTAAAACTGATGTCCTGCCAGATATTCTCGGGTGGATATTCTACAGCGGACTTGGCAACGAGCCGTGCAGTGAAATATGCAGCGGACAACGGCGCCTGCATACTCCAGTGCTCTTATGGTCTTTCTTCGACAAGCTCAGCATTGACATCCGACAAGGCTTTCCGCAACTATTCTCCGCTGCTGGTGGATGCTCTGGATTATTTCTATTCAAAGAAGAACTGCGATGCTCTTGAGGGCGGAATCGCCATCTACGCTTCCGGAAATGACGGAGCTTCATTTTCATCTTATCCGGGAGGTTATTCGAAGAATATTTCGGTTACAGCCATCGGTCCTGACGGTCTTCCTGCATACTACACCAATTACGGTCCAGGTTGCAATATCGCCGCTCCGGGCGGTGAGACTGTAGGCTTCTCCGGAGGCTCTTATGCGGGAATCCTCTCTACAGTATGTTCAGAGCTGCCTGACACAAAGGGTGCAGACTACGCATTCTTCCAGGGTACTTCAATGGCTTGCCCTCACGTTTCAGGAGTTGCCGCGCTCGGACTTTCCTATGCGCTTAAACTCGGCAAGACTTTCACCAGAGATGAGTATATCGCGATGTTGCTTTCATCTGTAAACGACATCCAGTCGCGATTCGAGGGTACGAAAGAGACAGGTACCAAGCTTGTTCTTGAGAATTATGCCAACGGCAAGATGGGAACGGGCCTGATTGACGCCTATCAGCTTCTGATGCAGGTGGAAGGCACTCCTTGCGTGGTCATTCCTGCAGGTTCTCTTGAGACCATTACATTGAACAAAATTTTCGGCGGTTCTGCACAGGATCTTTCTTACTACAAGGATGTTGAAATCTCATCTTCCGACAAGACAAAACTTGGCGTCGAGATGCTGAGGATGTACAACGGACAGCTGATGGTTAAATGCAGCAAGCCTGGTTCGGCATACGTTACCGTTTCCGCTATCGCGGGAGGCAACAAAGAATCAACAGATACGTCAATGGGCGGAATGAAATTCTCCAAGAAGTTCGCCATTGTGGTAAGGGAAAGTTGCGCATCGAACGGCGGATGGCTTTAGTATAACACGAACTTGAAAAATTGATTATATGAAACGTATATTGAATATAATTCTCTCGATTGTGCTTCTTGCAGGCGCAGTAAGCTGCGGCAAGGACAATCCTGAAGTTAAAGCCGGTCTTGCCGGAGAATGGAAACTTGTTTCGTGGAACGGCTCAACTCCTGACGCATTCACGATTTACCTGGAACTGCTTTCGGACGGAAGTTTCAATCTCTACGAGAAATACCGGACTTCGACTTATGAGCGTAGATCAGGCACATTCGACAGTGCAGGCGATGTGCTCAAAGGAAAATACAGCGACGGCAGTCCGTGGGGTGCAGACTATGATTTTGACCTGAGCGGCGATGTGCTGACTCTTACCAGCAGTACAGACATTGCTGTAGTAAGCATATACAAGCGCACGGCAATTCCTGACGAGGTGCGTAATGCTCCAGAAACAAAAGCGCCTGCAGAAGGCGGCTTGAAAGTTCTGTAGAATAAGACTTTGAAATAATGCGCCTATGCGCAAGAAAGAGGACTAGAATGTTTTTCTAGCCCTCTTTTTTGCGCATTGAACCAAGATTATTTGTAAACCAAGAATTTACACCCAGCGTATTCTATCGGATAGTTGCAAAAAATAGTCGGTGGACCAGATATCTAATGAGGACATTTGATTTGTGCTGATAAAAGGAAGTACGTCCTGCTTAACACTTTCTATACCTACGCTCTGTATTTTTTTCCTCAAACGAGCACGGAATTCCTCCAAGGAAACATCACTTCCACTGAATTCTTTGATTCGCTCCTGAAGATGGCGGAAATCCAGTGGAATGTCATTCCGGATGTACCACTCAAAGTCAAACCAATCACGTCCTTTTACGCGTCGCTGCCAAGCGCGATACAAAAGAGCGTGCATCTTTCCTGCAAAAAGATCTGGAAGTGTAAAACAGCGCACCATCAGGGAATATGGCTGAAGAAGTAGCTTCTGTTCGGTATTAAAGAGCAAAGGAGGATTCGTATCCAGCTCTATTTTAACTTTGACGGTCTTTTTGGTCTGGAATTTTATATCATACGCCTCTGTGTTTTCCTTGAGAAATGCAGACTCTACCCTGCCGAACATCTTTTTATCTTTTTTTGTAATGGTAATGTCGAATCCCGCAAGAAGAAACTCTTCACGGATGTCGTCAAAGAAATTCTCAAGATGAATATCACTACGCTTTTGAGTTAGCGAAAAGTCCATATCCTCCGAAAAACGGGGCAGATTATGGAATAGACGAAGACAGGTCCCGCCATAGAAAGCTGCATAATCGAAGAATCCGCCACGATGCAGCCCTGCAAGCACTATCTTCTGACAAACTTCCTGCTCCGCATTTGGCATATAACTTCCATCCGCTTGTCGGTATGCCGAAAGCATTGATTCATAAGTGGTCATTACTTAATTATCTTTAAAAGGTTTCTGAACGTCTGAGACTTTCTCCCTAATCGGGCGCATTGTTCTATTATTTCCGTGTCCAGTTGGGGTAGGATATCCATATCAAGACGCAAATCTTCTTCCAAGTAGACACCTAGTGCCTTAACCGACTGTCCAGGGACAAATCTGTCGTATAAAATAGTATCACACAAGGCTTTTTCCGGTCCTGCCATAAGAAAGTGGATACCATTATCTTCACGGCTCTCAACACCGACAGGAAAATAATCTGCAGGAACTTGCATATAGTTGAATTTACCCATAGGAGTATCAAAGGAGCGAGAGCGTTTGGTTGTTACCGATGTTACAAGAAAAACTTGTTCAGGAATCATTCCATATTCTCTTAGCGCCCATTGCAAGGACACATAGGAAGGACCGTAAATATGGTTTGCGTAAAGACGAACGTCCGGAACAGCACCAGAAAGCTCCGGATTAACAACAAACATATCGCGCTTGAGCCGTATTAGTTCTCCTCCGCTCTCCAAGGCTTGAACCTTTTTCTGAGGTGAGGAAAGCTGTGGATAGCAGCCGGCAATCGTCGAACCAGAAACCGGAACCCCCGAAAACTGTATGATTGGATTTTGCCTTAGCATAAAACAAACATTTTTCGGCTGCAAACATATAAAAATTTGCATATAAAAAGAAGAAAAAGTTCCTTTTCTGTGCAAAATCTGATGATCTTGTTATACTAA
>CAVKAQ010000170.1:0-3808 GCA_963654225.1 Butyricicoccaceae bacterium
CGAACATGCGATTAAATAACACTGATTTCAAAGAACTTTTATTCTACGGCGTTCGCGCCGTGGCGTAACTTTTATAAAATTAACGAACTATTGTAAAGTATCACAAAACGGATTACAAGATAGCCTTGTCCGAGATAAAGTCCGGGGAGAAGCGCAGCCATTGGATATGGTTTATCTTTCCTCAAATGAAGGGCCTGGGGCATAGTGCATTCGCCGACTATTTCGGCATAGAGAGTTTGGAGGAGGCCGCGGCGTATTACGCTCACAAGACTCTCGGAAAGCACCTTCGCGAGATAACTCAGGCGCTGCTTTCATTGCCCGAGACGGATATTAACAAGATAATGCCTGGTATAGACGCCTTGAAACTCAAATCCTCTATGACGCTATTTGATTTGGTGTGTCCTGATGATATTTTTGCCGAGGCGTTAGCCAAGTATTACAACGGGGAGAAGGATGAGTTGACCCTGGCTATGCTTAGAAAAGATTGATATTCATCCGCTGCAATGTTGTTGGAGAGGCAGTGCACCCGCAAGTTAACTGGCGCTGAACAAGAAAAATCCCGCTTAGAATTTCTCTAAACGGGATGTTTTGTGGAGATAGACGGAGTCGAACCGACGACCCTCTGCTTGCAAAGCAGATGCTCTAGCCAACTGAGCTATATCCCCATTGCGTTTGCAAATATAGGCACTATTTCGTAAATTTACAAACTGACCACAATATTTTTTAAGAAAAATGGATGCTATATATGTAACCCCCCGAGTAGAACTGCGTAAAGCAAGACCTTCTGACGCGAGATTCATTGCGGAAGTCGTGCTCTCGGGTATGGGGTATAATATCTTTAATAACAATGAATTGGATAAGGAGATGACTCCTTTCGGCCCAGTTGCGGGTGTTCTTGACGCCATTGAAAAATCCTGCAGGAAAGAAAATACACTTTATAGCTGGAAAAACACCTGTATCGCTGTATGCGGAGATAAATCCGCAGGCGCGCTTGTGTCTTACGACGGTGGAACCTATGCTGAACTGGCGGGCAATACGTTCCCGATTATGGAGCAGGCTCTTGGATGCGAGAAGATCGTTCTTGGAGAAGAAACGCAGGCAGAGGAGTATTACCTGGATTCATTGGCCGTGCGACCTGAATTCAGAGGCAGAAGTATAGGAAAGATACTTCTGAGAAATGCTTTGGAAGAGGCTCAGGCTCTTGGATTTACACGGGTTACACTTCTTGTCGATAAAAATAAGCCGTGGCTTCACAAGTTATACGGCAGTGTCGGATTTCAGATGGGGGAAGATGTCCTGTTCTGTGGCGAGCCGTTTATGAAGATGTTTCAGGAAATATAACAATCCTCAATCACCCCTAAAGACTGAAAATGACATTCTTCGATAATCTCTTTTTAATATTCAAGCCGCAAGTTGCGTCTGAGACTGCAAACGCGGGCGTTGGAAACCATATTCACAAGGCCTCTTGGGCAGCATTGCTCGGGGGCTATAAATTTTTAGTCATTGTCTCGCTCTTGTTGTCAAGTTCTTATGGCTATGCGCAGAGCGGAAACGCAGTGTCGGATGAATGGTTGAAGCAGAATTATACCAAAAGGGAAGTCCTTGTCCAGGTTCGTGACGGTGCGCACATCTATGCGTCAGTTTTTGAACCTGTGCGGGAATTTATGGACAGTATAGGACGAAGTTACAGCCCGGTGATGCTGACGATGACTCCTTATTCTCTTAAGCCATACGGCCTGAAAGTCGGAGAAACGTTTACGGAGAGAACGCATAACGGATACTTGTCCGGTTTGAAAGGTGATATGGCCAATTATGTAGCAGACGGCTACATAATTGTCTATCTAAATGCCCGGGGAAAGTACCTCAGCGAAGGCGAATATGTGAATGTGCGACCTTATATTTCAGGGGCTGATGGGGCTGTTGATACTGTTTCAGTAAACGGAAAAGTGCAGACTGACGATGCGACTGACATATATGATGTGATCGAGTGGGTCTTGGGCAATACAAAGAACAACGGCAACGTCGGAGTAAAAGGAGTTTCGTATCCGGGATTCTATACGACGATGGCCATATTGTCACGTCACCCGGCGATCAAGGCGGCATCCCCGCAAGCTCCTGCTACAGACTGGTATATGGGGGACGATGCACATCATAACGGCGCATTCTGCATTGCTGATATGTACAGATTCGGGTCTGGTTTCTTCCGCACCAGAAAAAAGCCGTCTCTGAAAGGAATGTCAAGTCTGTTTTCGTCGAATGAAGACATATATGAATACTTTAACGGAAAGCCGTTCTCGGAATTGTCCGCATTTTTCGGTGACAGCCTCTCTTTTTGGAATGATATGATGTCGCATCCGGATTATGATTCGTTTTGGCAGGCGCGTAATCCAAGCAATCATCTAAAGAACATATCAATACCAGTGCTTGTGACCGGCGGCTTCTATGATGCTGAGGATTGCTATGGCGCATTCAAGACATATAATATGTTGAAGAAGAATTCTCCTGAGTGCGAATTGTATCTTGCTGTAGGCCCGTGGTATCACGGAGGATGGAACAACCGCACTGCAAATCATTTGGCCGAAGCCTGGTTCGGGAACTCCTCAGGAGTATATTATCAGGATAAAGTTGAGTATCCGTTCTTTTCGTATTTTCTTGATAGAGACGGCGTTGGAGGTTATGATGATTCAGCCGTGTGGCGGCCGGCTTCCGGTTCTCAGGTATGTGACCCGGCAAAAACTTTAGGAATGAAGCCTGCGCGTGTCAATGTGCTTGCTTCGAGAGAGACATCACGGTCTGTAATGGAGAACGCAGAATCGGATTCGTTATGGGAGTCTTATGAGGTATGGCCGCCTGCTGGAATGAAGTATAGAAGGGCCTATCTTTCGGGGGAAGATTCACTCAAGCTTGAATCAAAGGGCGTCAGACCGGAAAAATTTACAAGGTCTTTCGTGTCGAACCCTGAATCCCCAGTGCCGTATATGGATGTGAAATCCGACAGTAGAGACAGGTCTTATATGGTTGCCGACCAGAGATTTGCCTCGGAGCGAAGTGATGTGTTGACATATAGTTGCCGGACAGCAACTGACGCCTTGCATCTTGCCGGCCCTGTCAAAGTCCATCTTGAATTGACTTTGGACGAATGCTTTGACGGTAAGACGGATGGAGATATGTCATATGGAGATAAGAAGTTGGGGACCAAGATGGAGAAATACAAGATTGATGAAGATAAGTCCGATTATGCAAATACAGAAGACCGCACAAAATCTGCAAAACGTGGAACGCAAGGCAGGTCAGGGAATAAAGGGAAGCGCGCTGCTGAACTCGATGCCGACATCGTGGTTAAACTGATAGATGTCAGGCCTGACGGCTATCAGATGCTTGTGAGGGGTGATGTTATGCCCCTGCGGTTTCGGGACGGTTTCTCCAGCCCAAAGGCTACTGAACCGGGGCGTAAGGTTGAGGTGAATTTCACAATGTGCGATATTGACCATTACATAGAGCCCGGACATTCCCTGATGGTGCAGGTGCAGGGTAGCTGGTTTCCGCTGATTGCGATGAAGCCTCAGAAATTCTTGCCGAACCCGTACAAGGCTGAATCTCAAGACTATCATCCGATACGGATTAGCGTGTATTCAGCAAAGTCCTATCTGGAATTGCCTGTGGCGCCTGCGGAGAATTGAGGCGGCATTGCCGGATTATTATTTACACAAAGATGATACACATTGAGACTTTCCCCTGCTCCAAGTCCCTCGTCGGCCTGAGTCATTGGTGGGGTGCGCCTGATTTGCCGGAGGATATGCCTTACCCT
>CAVKAQ010000171.1:0-3770 GCA_963654225.1 Butyricicoccaceae bacterium
AGGAACTCGTCCATAATGGTGTTGTCGTCCGGATCAGCCTTGACTTTCTTCAGAAGAGTGGATTTGCGGAAATTCCCTCCGCCGACATTGACCACGAACGAAACCAGCGCATCGAACTGGCACTGGCGCAGATTCAGGCCCTCCGCATTGACGATGCTTTCAGCCGTCTTGATGTCCTGCCTCAGGTAATCTTCCGCCTGTTTTATGTGTAAATAATAATTGAAAAATGTACCAGGAAAATAATTAAAAAATGTACCATTTTGAGATGAAGTTAACTTTGTTTTTCAAGGATAATGAGAGCAAAATAAATGATCAAAATGGTAGACAAACAAGAAATCATTTTCATGTATCGTCGCGAAGGCAAAAGTATTCGCGACATCGCCAAGGTCCTGAATCGTCACAGGTCCACAGTAACAAAAGTAATCCGAGAGTATGAGTCGTCACTTAAATCGGAGAATCCTGAGGAAACCCTTACGGAAGTGCTTGTAACAGAGCCGTCGTATCATGGGAAGCATCGTCCGGCCCGCGTGCTCAAGGGCGAAATCATCAAAGAAATCGACGGATGGCTTGCAGAGAACGAGCGGAGGCGTTCAAAGGGAATGCGGAAGCAGTGCCTGAACGCCAAGGAGATACACCGTCAACTCCTCGAGAAAGACCTGATTGTCAGTTATTCAAGTGTCTGCAAATACATATCTGCAGTAAAATCAGCCAGCTGCAAGCCTCGCCCGTCAAAGGACGTATTCGTCCATCAGGAATATGAACCGGGGATAGAATGCGAGTTCGACTGGGGAGAAGTTAAACTTGACATCCGGGGCAAGCAGACCAAATTCACGATGGCCGTGTTTACGCTTGCGCACAGCAACGGCCGATACGCATACCTGTTCAGACATCAGGACACATTGGCGTTGATGGAAGCCCATAGGAACTTCTTCAAGGAAGTGGGCGGAGTGCCCGAAGTGATGGTCTATGACAATATGCGCGTGGCTGTGGCCTTCACGGAAGACGGGAAGAAGCCGACCCTCGTGATGCAACGTCTGACTAACTTCTACCGATTTGCTTTCCGATTCTGCAATGCGAGGGCAGGCTGGGAGAAAGGACACGTGGAACGCAGTGTAGAGGTGGTCCGCAGTCGTGCATTCAAGCCACGTACAAGCTTTGATTCCATAGAGGAAGCGCAAGGATGGCTGACGAAGATATGCGGACAGATGAATCACGAGCCAGGAAGTCTGTCCACGAAGGACATAATCTTCAAACTGCAGGAAGACCTGGACGCGCTGATGCCTTATCCCGGTGAAATGGGATGCTTCGAACTGATAGAGTGCAGCGTCGACAAACTTTCCACAATCGTGTACAAATACGCCCACTACTCCGTTCCTGACAGCCTTGCCGGAAAGGGCGTTCTGGTGAAAGTGTACAGCGAAAAGCTGGTCATTTATGACGACTCCCACAGGAAGGTGGCGGAACACGAGCGCAGTTATTTGAAGAATGACTGGAAAATCGATATCAATCACTATATCAGCACATTGCTTCGCAAGCCGGGAGCCCTTCCCGGCTCAACTGCGCTCAAACAAATGCCACAGAAAATGCAGAACCTGTACCGTGTTCACTTCAGGGAATGCGGAAAGGACTTTCTCCTGCTCTTGAAGTTCGCGTCCGAGAACGGATACAGCTACGACGACATCCTGGATGCGGCTGAAATGATACGGCGGAGAGGCGCGAAGCGCCTCTCCTTAGACCAGCTGAAAGTGGTGCTGCAGGCATCCAGGTCCAAGGAAACCATATCTCCGGACGCGGAATCCTCCGACGAGTATCTTGAAATCTCAATCGGTTCCGATGATATACTGAATCAACTCTCATCAATGATGGGGCAATAATAACACAATACGCTATGACTGAATATATTGAAGAAAACAAGACTCTTATGGAATATCTCAAGGCACTGAATATGCCGTCCATAAAGGAATATATAGAAGACATTGAGAAACAGGCCTATGCCGAGCAATGGACATACCGTCAGTTCCTAAGCAGACTGATGGAAGCGGAGGTTCATCGTCGCGCTGAAAACCGCAAGGCTCAACGCTTGCGACAGGCCGGCTTTCCCGAAATGAAATATCTGCAGGAATTGGAGCGCACTGAACTTCCGGCAGAATGCAGAACCGTATTGCCAGAACTTGAAACTCTTAACTTTATACGCGAGGGGCGCAATATCGTAATGTACGGCAATCCAGGGACAGGCAAGACGCATACGGCTATCGGACTGGGTATTAAGGCGTGCATGGAAGGATATAGCGTGTTCTTTGTAACCATCCCGCAACTGCTTGTACAGATACGCGAGGCGCAGTCAGCAAGAACTCTGCATAAACTCCAATACCGCTTTCTTGCTTACGACCTCGTAATCTGTGACGAGTTCGGCTATGTCAGCTTTGACAAGGAAGGCGGTGAGCAAATTTTTAACCACCTGTCTCTCAGAGCGGGAAAGAAAGCAATCATCACGACTACTAACCTGCCCTTCACCAGATGGGATGAAATAATAAAGGACAAAGCGCTATGCTCCGCCCTCGTTGACCGGCTATGCTACAAGGCTTTCCTCGTGAATATGTCCGGCGCTTCCTATCGCGTCAAAGAAACTCGAAAAATGTTCAATAATACTCTATGAAATCAACAGACTCTTGCTATCTTTGAACCGCCTTGGACTTCTTCCAAGTGGTACACTTTTAAAATAGAATCTGGTACACTTTTCAGTTACTACATACATTGACCCGCAAAAGCGCGGAAAACAGGAAAAGGAATCTTCCAGCAACGTAATAATTGGACATCTCATAAGCAACTGTGTTCTGCGCTCAGAAAAAATTCGCTCCGAACATCAGTCGCTTATGAGACTAGATGCAATAATTCTAATATTCAGAATATTCCGGGACAGTTCTTATTGCCAGAAATCGGGAAAACGATTATTTTAGCGGAAAGTTTGGAAAACGCTTGAATCTCATTTTGTTACCATTGGTTCAACCGGATTTCCAGTTAAATCAGGAACTTATGAAACGCTCTAACATTCTTACAGTCATAGCCTCGGCAGTTGTGCTCGTATGCGTTGCTCTTGGCATCGCATATCTCGTCAAATCCAAGAAGAACAGCAATGAGGACTATATGGAATACTTCGGCATAGGCTACAGCGACCTTATATCATTCATAGTCAACGGATACCAGACGCATTGGGAAAGCTGCTCACCGGAAGACAACGACCTCAGCCCCATATACAAATACGAATCCCCAGACGGAGGATTCGTACAATATGACATAGACGGGGATGGAGTCGAGGAACTGCTCATCGGTGACCAGTTCAACAACGGAGACTATCTGCTCTACGACATCTACACTTTCGACAGAAAGACCGGCAACCTGGTCCACTTGTTCTGCGGAGGAGAGCGCGACAGATGCACTCTGAACGGCAGCGGTGCCATCATCGAGACCGGCTCAAATTCGGCCGATGACAGTTTCACGAAATGCTATATCCTGAAGAATCTCAAGCTGAAGAAACTCAACAGAACGCATCCTGTCACGGCTGACCTACTACCGCTGACTTTCGACAAATTTGTAAATTACATCGGTTCGGAGTCTGAGAGGTAAGTCGCTACGCGCAGGTCGCTTTCTATTCAGCGATTACTCGTGCGAGGCGAAGCGCTGTTCTGCAAGTTTCTCAAACTTGGTGCCCGGGCGACCGTAATTCGCATAAGGATAGATTGATATGCCTCCGCGGGGTGTGAAATATCCCG
>CAVKAQ010000172.1:0-3761 GCA_963654225.1 Butyricicoccaceae bacterium
CACCTTACCGTTGAGATATGCAGGCTCCCACCAATCTGTGGACTCCACGACATTTCCATATTTGTCGATGATTGCAGATATTCCTGTATTTGCACTTCTCACTATATCCCTGCGAGTTTCGATTGCACGAAGGCAGGAATAGCTGAGATGCTGCACATAGCCAGGAGTGTCACCCCACCAGGCGTCATTCGTGATGACTGCCAGCAGCTCCGCGCCTTTTCTGACATACTCCGCGCAATGCTCCGGATAGGTTGACTCATAACATATTACCGCACCGACAGGAACACTTTCGCTGACATTCCCGTCAGCGTCCCGGTTCTCGCAGTGCAGCAGGCTAACCTGCTCCTGACCGACATTGCGGCCCATAACTCCGCCGAGAAGGTCGTCTATCTTCGTAAAGAAAGCAGGATATGGTGTCATCTCAACGCCTACGACAAGCTTTGACTTGTGATAAATCTCCGCATTGTCATTCCTGTCCATCATTATCGCGGAATTATGCGACTCGACCCAAAAGCCTTCATCCAGCCGCCTGGCATTTGCAGACGGTGCGGCATCAGTATAATAACACGAGTAGGATGAGGCGCCAAAAAGCATATTCACACCTGGCTTATCAGAAAGATATTGTCTGAATCGTCTGAATGTCAAGCTCCTGTCCAAATCATCCGTAACAACGCCGCTCGTGAATGTCTCCGGAGCCACGACCAGAAGCATTGAACTGTCAGATGAATCCCTACCCTGCAGCGCGTGGTCAAGCAGGTCAAGCAGAATCGCGTTCTGCTGGCTCTGTGACAGCGCCTGGAATTTCTGATAAGGATCTATATTAGGCTGCAATGCTATGACATTCAAAGTTTTGCCCTCAGACTTCTCATTTTTCTGATAGATGGACAATGACCAGACCATAGGCGCAATGAATACTATGGCTAAAGAGCACAAGGCTGTTGACTTAGCCTTGACATTGAATCGCGTCCAACTGCCGTCAGACAGCGAAACCATCATTCCGAACAGTCCAAGATTGCAGGCCCATATCCAAAGAGACCCGCCCAGCGTACCGAAATGGTCATACCACTGCACAAGAGACACCGTCCGAGCAAAAGAATTGCCCAACACCAGCCAAGGCCAGGAAATCTGCGCGACCGTCAGATAATATTTCTCCCAGGCAATCCACAGAAGTGCAAGAAATATGTATGGCAACGCTCCCCTGAATGCTTTGCGGCTCCAGCGGAAAAGTCCGAAGACAATGGACATCTGCAGCGCATTCGCCAAAGCCGCGAAAATTCCGCCACCCATCGTGGCGTTGCATACCCAAAATGTCGTAACAAGATTCCAGAGCAGAAAAGCTGAATAATGCCACAGCCAGATTCTCCTTGTCCCCGTCATTGTCGCAATCCGCTCAAGGCAAAGCAACGGAACCAGTCCGAACAATGCCAATATACCGGTATGCGGCACCAGATACGGTATTGACATAAAGGTCACGAACAGGACAAGAAGCAACAGCAGCAAAGATTTCTGACTCTTCATAGCAATGGACGATGCCAGTTTGGAGAAAGCATCGGACAAAGATATGAATTAAATTATTACCTTTGTAAAATGTACACAAATATCTGACTTTATGCTGCTGGATATACTCAAAGGTTTTCTTATCGGGATTTGCGCTTCTGTTCCACTGGGGCCTATAGCAATTCTTGTAATACAGAAATCCTTGAGCGAGGGTCATAAGGCGGGATTTCTCGCCGGTCTCGGCGCCTGCCTGGTTGATACGATGTTCGCCGTAATAGCGATATTCGCCCTCGCAATCGCGGAAACATTCATCGAAGACCACAGCACAATCATAATGGTCGGAGGCGGAGTTATCGTCACGCTGCTCGGCTGCAGTATGACATTCAAGGACCCTTTCAGAAAAATGAAACAGGAAGAGCCTACTCCGTCGTACTCAATGAAAGATTTTTTCCAGGCAGTGTTTATGGGCATCTCCAATCCGGGAGCAATTCTGGTTATATTCGCCCTGTTCGCATTTTTCAGAATCGAACTAGAGCCGCACGACTTCAGAGTAGCGCCCATATTGCTGGCACTAAGTGCCGGTTCCGCCCTATACTGGTTCTGCTTTTCCTGGGCATTCAGCAGAATGAGACGGAACTTCAAGCTTGGAACCATCCTCATAATCAACAGAATTACAGGCATTATCGTCACCATAATAGGTATAGCGCTTATGACTGAAGGCGTAATGGAAGTAATCTTTAAATAAATATCCTGAAGCATTTTGATATGAACTTTAGAAGTTTCTTTGACAACTGGTTTGTTAAAAATATATTGTTGGCAATTCTTGTGGTTGCCGTGATTGTTGGCGTCAGCAGTTTTCTGTTGAAGATAGGCACTCATCACGGACAGGAAATCGAAGTGCCTGACTTCACCGGAATGAGCGTGTCTGAAGCCTACCGGTTGGCCACCTCAAGCGGAATACGTATCGATGTGACCGATTCCGTATATGTCCGCAAGATGGGACGCGGACTGATATTCTCCCAGATTCCGACTGCCGGAAACAGAGTCAAGAGCGGCAGACGCATTATGCTCACAATCAATTCAGTATCGCCGAAGAAGACCTCAATGCCGGACCTCGTCGGTCTGTCGATGAGGCAGGCCAAGGCTGAACTTCTCGCAAAGGGCCTCCTGCTCCGCAACTTGAGATATGTGGGCGACATAGCCACCAACAATGTGTTGAAGCAGATGTATAGGGGACGTGAAATCAAGTCAGGCACATCAATAGACAGCGGTTCCGAAATCGACCTCGTCGTAGGACTCGGAAGCGACAACCAGACATTCATACCTGACGTTACCGGAATGAAATATCTCAGGGCAGTTGACGCCGTCCACGACAATTCACTTAACGTTGCAAAACTGAGATTCGACAAGAGCATACGCTCATACAGCGACTCCCTGGATGCCGTAGTTTACAAGCAGACTCCGGAGACTTCCGATATGTCAGTTCTTATGGGCTCGGAAATCACGCTTTATCTCAGACCTGACAAAGACAGACAATAATGGCTAACGAATTGGATTTGATGTTCTCCGAGGAGGAGCAGGAGTATTCGCCCTCAGGATTGGCTGTCGATGATGATGCCAACCAGACTGAAGACGAGCAGGGAATGTTCGAGCACTTCAGGATGAATGTCGACAAAGGACAGACCCCGCTGCGTGTGGATAAATATATGGCCTGCCACCTGATGGACACGTCAAGGCATCGCGTTCAGCTTGCCATCAAAAACGGTTACGTGCGGGTGAATGACAAGACGGCCAAAGCCAATCTCATTGTCCGCCCAGGCGATGTCATCAGATTCGTAATGCCATACGAAAGACGCGGGTTCGAGGTCCTTCCGGAGAACATTCCGCTCGACATAGTATATGAGGATGAGGACCTTCTCGTGGTAAACAAGCCTGCCGGTATGGTAGTGCACCCGGGGCACGGGCATTTCGAAGGCACATTGATAAATGCGCTCTCATACCATCTGGGAATATCTCAAGGTCCAGACGCCAAGGATGAAAGAATGGGAGTCCTGGTCCACCGAATAGATATGGACACATCCGGACTTCTGGTCGTGGCCAAGAATGACGAATCCCAACTCGATCTGGCCGGACAATTCTTCAGACATTCCATTGAAAGAAAATATGTTGCGGTAGTGTGGGGAAATCTTAAAGAAGACGAGGGCACGATCACGGGCAACATCGGCAGAGATCCCAACGACAGACTCCGCTTCAAGGTATATCCT
>CAVKAQ010000173.1:0-3758 GCA_963654225.1 Butyricicoccaceae bacterium
ATATAATAGGGTCAAACTCTGTTCCTATTGTTTCTATTTTAAATTCATAAGTGCCGTACTTAACATAACCATTTTCTATTACTTCTTTGGTGCCTTCCTTACGCCATACTGATAAATCAACTATTTGACCAAAATACTTTGTACTTAAGAAGTTGCAACTTTTCTTCTTGTCAAAACACTCCTCTCGTAATTTTGATTCGATTGATTCTATATCTGATATCGTCATACGTTGTTTAAACTCAGACTTAACAACTAGTTTACCACACTTATATTGAGTTTCTAACCGAAATAACTCGGTTTCTAATTCTTTTTCACTTAAAAAAGAAGATTCTAAATTTTGCGTACACGACAATGTCGCATAACAGAATAAAATCAAACAACAATTTTTTTTAATCATAAAACTAAAAGTTTAATGTTATTATTAATTGGTGGTTCATTATGGGATATTCCCGAGTGTTTAATCCTATAAGGATTCAACTTGCGAAATCTAATAATAAAAGTTGTATTCCGCAATATTCGATGATAGAAGTTATAACTTCTAAATAGTTCAAAGCTATAGAACGGAATTTTCTTAATGATGTTGCAACATCGCGAATAACAGCGTTCGGTCTTAGGATATCACTGTTATGAGCAAAGTCTATGACATCGTCGCGAGTGCATTCCTTCAGTTTAGCACGTATAAACACACAATGCACTTCATTCCAAAGTATCACTCATAACGCTTTTATCACATTTGATTATTTAGAGTGGCGTATGCGCTGAGCTTTTTTACCGTTCTTTCGGACCAGATATGGCGACTCCGGAAGCTCAGGCAGAACTTCGTTCAAGGAATCAGACTGACCGATAACTTTCAATAAAAGAATAAATGTTGACAGCGATAGGTTGCAGGCCGTTCCTCCCTCAAATTTACGGACTGTTGTCAACCCTATACCGGACAACTCAGACACTTCCTTTTGTGTAAGATTGCAACGCATTCTATAGTCCTTGAAACGAGTCCCTAGCAAACGGACAATTTCAGGTGTTGAGTATTCATAAATATTAGCCATTCTATCTATATTTAACAATCACTATACTGACATGTAAATCGTTTTCCGCTATATAACAATCAATTTAGTGACGCTTATGAATGCGAATATATCCATAAAAACAAGAAATTCCAAACATTTCAAAAAATTAGGAAATCCCAAAAATTCACTGATACTATTTTATCAAATTTTTGTTCTATAGCATAACGGTTCTGAATGTCTCGAAATATTGATTAGTTTTGTATTCGCGAAAAACACAACATATTGACAATATGAGATATACACTAAAGCTATCCTTGATTGCCATTGCATTGGCGTCGTGTTCAACCAACCAGGTCACAGTTACGCATAATGCAGGAAAAACCAGAGTTAAAGCATATTCCGACAACATCCTGAGGGTCACTTCCGTGCCTGAAGGCGAAAAATTTACCGACGGAGAATCGCTTATGGCATTGCAGCCGGAGAAGAAAGTCAAGATAAAAGTAAGCCGTACGGACAGCACCACTATAGTGAAAGCTCCGAAGATTACTGCCACCATAAATAATAGCGACGGCTCAGTGCGCTTCACTAGACCGGACGGGACAGTTTTGACATCAGAATACAACCGAACATTCACGCCTATTTCAGTTGACGGAACTGATGCATACACCGTAAGCCAAAGTTTCGATTCACCGGACGACGAAGCATTTTTCGGACTCGGCCAGCATCAGGCAGATGAATGGAATTACAAAGGGCGGAATGAAGAGTTGTATCAGTACAATACGAAAATATCCCTGCCGTTCATCGTATCTTCAAGAAAATATGGCCTCCTGTGGGACAGTAACAGTTTCTGCCGTTGGGGTGATACACGCGACTATGCCCAACTCAGAGACGTGTTCACGCTATTCGACAAGAATTGCAAGGAAGGGGCTCTGACAGGCACATACAAAGCAGCTGACGGAAGCGTTCTCGAGCGTAGAGAGACATCATTGGCGCAAGAGTTTCTGGAAACGCCAGACTGTGAGAAGGTCAGAAATGCTCCGGAGTTCAAGTTCAACGGCGCGAATGTTACATTTGAGGGAGAAATCGAACCGCACGAGAGCGGTCTTTTCCATTTCTACATATACTACGCCGGGTACACCAAGATATTCGTTGACGGAAAGCAGGTAATGCCGGAGATTTGGCGCACTGCCTGGAATCCTAACGGCAGAAAGTTCGAAGTCAATCTGAAAAAGGGTGAAAAAGTTCCGCTGCGCATCGAATGGAAACCAGACGGGGACGTGTCATATTGCGGGTTGCGCGTACTCAGTCCAGTGCCGGAGGAAGTCCAGAACCGTATGAACTGGTGGGGCGAGATGCAGAAACAGATTGACTATTATGTCATTGCTGGAGACGATATTGACGGAGTCATCAGCGGATACCGCACCATCACGGGCAAAGCGCAGATTATGCCGAAATGGGCGATGGGATACTGGCAGAGCAGAGAGAGGTATTCTTCACAGAAAGACATCCTCGAAACCCTTAAAGAAATGAGAGCGAGGAATATTCCTGTCGACAATATGGTGCAGGATTGGCAATATTGGAAAGATGACCAATGGGGCAGCCACGAATTCGACAGGGCGCGTTACCCAGACCCTAAGGGAATGATTGACACATTGCACTCAATGGGCGCGAGATTTATGGTGTCAGTCTGGCCTAAGTTCTATGCCAATACCGAGAATTTCAAGGAATTGGACGAACACGGATGGATATATAAGAAGGCTATAGCGGACAGCGTCGAAGACTGGCTCGGTTACCAGCAGTCATTCTACGATGCGTATTCAGAAGGAGCGCGCAAACTGTTCTGGAAGCAGATGAAAGAGCATCTTTTCACGCTTGGAGTGGATGCCTGGTGGATGGATGCCAGCGAGCCTAACGTCCACGACTGCACGGATATGGATTACAGAAAAGCGCTCTGCGGACCTACCGCACTCGGTTCTTCGACAGAATATTTCAACGCCTATGCACTGATGAACGCCAAGGCGATTTATGAAGGCCAGAGAGCGGAAGTGCCTAACCAGAGAGTATTCCTACTCACCCGCAACGGATTCCCGGGATTGCAGAGATATTCCACATCGTCCTGGAGCGGAGACATCGGCACCCGTTGGGAAGATATGAAAGCTCAGATCAGTGCCGGACTGAATTTTTCCATAAGCGGCATTCCGTTCTGGACTCAAGACATCGGCGGGTTCAGCGTGGAGAACAGATTTATGGCAGCTCAGCAGCTATATGAGAAGACTGGCATTGAGAATGAAGATATGAAGGAGTGGCGCGAGATGCAGACACGCTGGCACGAGTGGGGCGTCTTCAATCCTCTTTACCGTGCTCACGGTCAATGGCCTCTGCGCGAACCTCAAAATCTCGCACCTGAGTCACACCAGACATATCAGGCTATCGTGAACGTTGACAGAATGAGATACAGCCTTATGCCTTATATCTATACGATGAATGCTCGCGTGCATTTCGACGACTACACGATAATGAGACCTCTGGTAATGGATTTCACCGATGATGTCAAAGCCATCAACATAAGCGATGAATTTATGTTCGGAGACGCCTTGCTCATCTGCCCGGTATATGAATACGGGGCGAGAAGCAGAGAAGTATATCTTCCTGAAGGACAATGGTATGAATGGCATTCAGGCAAGCCTGTGAATGGAGGGCGCACAATCTCGGCAGACGCTCCGTACGAACGCATTCCGGTATATGTACGCG
>CAVKAQ010000174.1:0-3725 GCA_963654225.1 Butyricicoccaceae bacterium
ATACTCTGTTCTATTGGTGAGAGTATCACCCAGGACTCTGAACTGTTGAAATCGCACACCGTCCCGTTCTGCTGCACGAAAACGCTCAAATTCTTAACACTGTCCTTGTTCTGTTTGTTGGTTACAGCGCAGAGTGTATTGTGTGCGTTGGCAGCTTTGGCGAAAAGAAGTATATTCGTATCAACGGTCGCGCTCTCGAAGATTTTTACTCCTGCGAAATCAATAAGCAGTAGTGGATTGGTGTTTTTGGCGAAGAAATCTCTGGTCTTTTCTCCATACCCGGCGCGCATCCATTTGTTGGATGTTATGTAACAAAGATGCCCATCGTCCTTCAGAAGCCTATGACCTCGCTCGTAGAACAGACAATAGATGTCTCCGGTCCTGGCGAAGGTCTGGTAGTCACAGCCAGCATAGAGCGCCGCTAATTCACCGCCGTTGTTCTGCAACTGAATGTATGGCGGATTGCCAATCACGATGTCGAAGCCATCTTTTACTCCGAACATCCATTCCGGGTCAAAGAACTTAGCCACGGCATTCTGGTCGTAAGGATTCCATTCTGCCATCTGTTTGGCATCCTCTGGCGCATATTTCTCCTCTTCTGCAAGCAGATTGACTAATTCCTCGCGGAGTTCCTTGTCTTGTTTTCGCAGTTGACTTTTCCTGTTGGCTGTTTTAGCGGAGAAGTGTTCTTTCCTGACGATAGACAGGGCATTCTTGAGAGAATCGATCTTCGGGTCTTCAAACAATCCTAAATATTGTTCTCCTATCTTGGTTTTATGCAATTCTATCAATGAATTGGCGGCCACAAACTTGGTCTCCAGATTAGGCAGGGTAGGGATGCCAAAGTTAGGCTTGGACGCATTTTTCTCGCAGTTGCAGATTAGGGATATAAAGAATCTTAATTTTGTTATCTGCGTGGCAATACTCTGGATATCACTTCCATAGATGCAATTCTCTATGATAGAGAGCTTCAAGTCGTAGATGTTTTCAGTAGGAGAAATGTGGCAGAGGATATCCACCATTCTGTTCAGAAGCCCCATCGGAAAGGCACCGGAGCCGCAGGCCGGGTCAAGAACTTTTATCGCCCTAAGTTTTGCAGACAGCCTATTATACTCAGGCTTTTCATTTGCATCGTAGATAAAAGTGTTGTTTATGAGAGAACGTACCAGCGGGGTATCTCCGAGATATGCAACCAGACTCTCGTCAACCATATAGTTGACTATTTCACGTGGGGTATAGAAAGAACCGCTCTGATTACGGGCCGTCTCTTTCGTTTCTGGATTATAAGCACCCAAAAGGTTCTCGAACACTTTCCCAAGGAGTTCCGGGTCGAGTGCGACCTGCTGTTCTTCCGGCGAATTCTCCTCTATGGTGAAGTTATAACGGCTCAGTATGGAAATCAGACCTTTTTCAGATTCAAAGAACAGATTATTTGGCACTACCGCACGATTGCGGTAACGTCCGTCTGAAAACCGTTTGTCGTTGCGGCTGAAGCCGTCGCTATTGTAGGCTTGCTCTACTCCGTCTATGGTCTTTGTCTTATCGAGACATTCGAAAAGTCCGCCGTTCAAGAAAGGAACTTCCGAGAACAGCTTAATCACATCATCTTGTGAGATGGTGAACATTTCTTCGTATCGATAAAGGGTTTTGATGTCTTTTTTGACATTGCTGGCGAATCGGCGCCGGTTGCCCTGCTCGTCCTCTATTGCACGGTTAAGGGTGGCGAAGAAGAGATTCTGCAATATGGCATTGTAGTAGTTGCCTTCGGTTGTGCTGTTAGGGTCAAAATCCTTCAGTATCGTCTGCAAGTAATCGGGGTCGAAGATCCTGTCTGGAACAAGGTTCTTCTGTTTGATGAACCAGACGAACATAATGCGGGTTATCAGACGGATGATTTTAGTCTCGATGTCTTCCCGGTCATCGTCTTCTCTGCCGGTGTTGTTGGGAAAGGACACTCCGGAGGCAGGGTCAGTCGCCCATAGATACCATCCGAAGAGGTCTTTGTAGAATTGCTTGGTGAGAGCTTCGACTGAAAAAGCGTCTGTTATATCCTTCAGCGTCTGTTTACTGTTCTTTAGGATTCCGAACTGGTCAATCGCCGTGCGGCAGCCGCGTCCTTCCCCGAGCAGATAGGTGTAGCGCTTGGTGTCAGTGGAGATTTTTTCGTATTTTCCTTGTTTGTTAAAACTCCAGGTCTCGCTGACATATGAAAAGCGGAGTATGCTTTCGTTCTCGCGGAAGCAAAACATAAATGCTCCGGCATAGCCCATATCTCGCCAGTCCGATGTGAGCATATCGCGAATACCTCTGCGGTTTCGCTCTATATCCACTTTGTCTGTCAGTTCGACTTCGTATATGGCGATGGACTCTCCGTCCGATAGGGTAATCTTTCCTAAATTGAGGGCGCTTTTGGCCAGCCGGGAATTCACCTTGACGGGGGAAGGGGAGTTCCAGAAACTCTCTTTTCCCAGAAAAATATCGTGAAGCAGTTGTTGCCAAGCCTTTCGGTTATACTTTGATTCGATTACTTCCTTGTAATTCATCTTTGCTGGTTTTATGTAGTTGAAAAGTGTTATCTGAATGATTCGGACAGAATGATTTCGGCATTTGTCTCCTGCTCGTTCATCATAGATTCCTGAGCAGTGTAGTAGGGAGCATATTTTTTTGCCATTTCTATGATTTCATCGAGTGCGTCATCGTGGGTAAGGCGTGTCCGCCCACCACTTCGGCGCAAATCTTTCTGAATCCTCTGCAATCGCTTGGCGATATATGTGATCACGCCTCTTTCGGCAAGAATTTTCAGCTGCACCACCTTGGCTCGGGTGTCTTCATCTTCTATTTCGCGTATGAAGTTGTTCAGCAGGTTTACCGCCGTACTGACTTGCGCTCCCATTGCAGATGATTCTTCGCGGGAATTCTCCTGAACATACAACTCTTCGTCCTGCATCGAGCGGAATGCTTTCTGGGCTTTCTCGATATGCTGATAATGCTGCGGTATCCTCTCTACGGCATTCTCGTCTGCTGAGGCTTTGAAATATTTGAGTGCGTCTATGACTGATAGCTCCGTTGTCCCTTCTGATACGAGGAAGAAGACTTTTCGGAAGTTGGTTTTCAGAAATACAAGGGAGTCTCCGGAGAGCGTCACTCCGTCAACAGTTCTTGCCTCCCGTCCTGTGCGGCTGCGCAGAGGAAGCCGTGCGATACGGTTATATTCTCGTCTATTGTTCATATACAGGGAACGAAGTTCCTCGTAATATGGAAGTTCCTGATTTTGTTCCTGCTTCTGCTGCTTTATGCCGGCATCGAAAAGTTTACTCAGATTGCGGTCGACGATTTCTTCTTGAGAATAAATCTGATTGTCTTCACCGAATGTGGAGTGGAATGTCTGAATCTTGCTGATTGCTATCTGGTTAAGATTGATTTCCTTATTGCCCTCTCTTGACGGATAGAAGACATAGTTGTATATGTGTTTGGATGCGGAGCCGATACGGTTCACCCTACCAATGCGCTGCATCAGGCGTGTACTGTTCCAAGGTGTGTCATAATTAACTATGACATTGGCACGGTGCAGGTTAATACCCTCCGCAAGCACGTCTGTTGTGAGAATGATGTTGTAGTCGTTGAGTTTTATCTTGTAGTTGGCATCGAAATTTTCGCGTATGGTTTTGAAGAGTTTGTCGCGGTTCTCGGCGGAGATTACAAGAACATCTTTCCTATCCAAACGC
>CAVKAQ010000175.1:0-3693 GCA_963654225.1 Butyricicoccaceae bacterium
CTTGTGCTTAACTAAGAAAAGGAAGGCACCTGTTTAAAAACCGGTAGTATTGTAATGTGTACCGGAGTCAAGATAGTGAAATTTTTGATTATATCTGATACTCTTTCCCAAGCTCTGCGATCCGGGCTTTTGTCCAGTCCGCTATCCGCCCCGCCATTCACGCCCGGTATTTTATCCAGCCATAAAGGATTGTTTCTTATGAAGTCCTTGATTCTCAAGTCAATATTGGCTTTTTCCGCCCAAGACAACCACTCTTGAACGGTAGGAGAAAGAGTGAACACGTTAAAGCGAGACACTAATGCAGGATCAAGTTCAGTCAATTGATATTGTACTCCTTCATTCACGGCCGCTATGATTCTGCTCTCATTCGGAAGCGGACGTCCGGCAAGTTTACGATTGAGCACAAGATCCATAACTGTCTGCAAAATCTCGGGGCGAGCGCGGTTGAGTTCATCCAGAAACAGGATAATCGGTTTACCGTCAAGTGGAAACCAATATGGAGGCATAAAGATGGTTTTCTCTTCTGACAGATCCTTGTTCGGGATGCCAATCAGGTCTCCGGGATCGGACATCTGCCCCAGGAATAGAGTTACTACCCGCATTCCTTTGGAGGTATAATATTCTGTAAGAATCTGACTTTTCCCTATGCCGTGACCACCTATCAGCATTATGTTCTGATTGCTGGGCGTCATATCCAGAATCTGTCTAAGTTCTGTAATGTTTATGTGTGTATTATTCATCTTTTTAACCTATTAGTGATGCGCAACCATAAATAATAGTCAGCGGCGAGAAAAAGGTAAGGGAAGAATTATCAATAAAAAGACCTTACGTTCTGCTCTACGCATTCTATTATATGCAGGAACACTTTTTAAAATATGAAGGAATATCAAGAATTTTTGGAAATACTGACCAAAGCAGGATACGCCACGAAAGAGATTGCGACAAAACTCACAGCATTAGGAGCCAAATTCACTATCGAAAATGGCAAAATCGTTCTTGCCGCTGACGAAGAAGCCACCGGACAGGAAAGTCTAAGCATACTTTCCTGTTTGAGCGACATCGTCGAGAATACCACCATCGGAGGCTTTGGCAGAAAGCTCAACCCTAAGTTAAAGTCCATCTGTAGTCGGCAGATAAAGTATGTATGTGAAATGATAGGCATAAATACCAATCAGGCAATTCTTCTCGCCAATATAATAGAAGGAAAAGGTCACAATAAATTTGATATGCACAACCTTGCCGATGTTATGGGAATGAGTTATATCAAATTACTCTCTTTTGAAAACGACATTAAGGACCTTAATGAAAAAAGACTCATTAATCTTGTTAAGGATGCCATTTACGTCGGAAAGAATACGATTTCCGCTCTTGCCTCCAACAAGCCTTACAGCATTCCTAAGCATAACGGTTTGAATACTATAGAAATACTTAAAGAAATGAATGAAATCATTTCCGCAAAGGCTGACGGGGAGATGGAATTCAACAGAATGCTTGATGACTTGGACGCCCTCTTCTTAAATAATCCGGAAGCCGGTATTGTGAAGGCTATAAAGGAGTTGGGCCTTGATATCAGTTGTCTGTATTATGCAGACAGAGCACTTCTATATGTTCTCATCCAAAAATATATCTACGAAGATGACGATAGGGTCGGATGGGCAGATTTCAGTTTTATTCTTGATGACGCCTCACACGTAAGATTTTTCCGTTCCAGATTCAGCGATGAGAGGTTTGAACTTCAGCGAAAGCATATAGTAGAGCCCATCAACGAAGATGGTTTAGCCAGTCCCGAAAATTTTCACATCACGGATAGTGCCAAGGAGCAATTGTTTGAGGAGGTCGGATTAAATAAAAACAAGAAAGTTCGCACCGCTCTCAAGATTACTCGAGCCGACAAAATTCGGAAGAGAGAACTTTTCTATAATAAGACAGAGGGAATGCAAGTCCGTCGTCTTGCATCGCTTTTGATTCAAGAAAAATACAAAAGCGTCGTGGAACGCTTAAATGGAGCCGGAATGAGGACTGGATTCAATTGTCTGTTTTACGGCAGTCCAGGTACAGGAAAGACAGAAAGTGTCTATCAGCTGGCCCTGGCTACCGGACGCGATCTAATACAAATAAATGTAAATGACATAAAAAGTTGTTGGATTGGAGAGAGTGAAAAAAACATTGCGGATGTCTTTGCCTCTTACCGGGCTATTGTAAAGGAAAGCAAGGTTGCTCCGATACTTCTTTTCAACGAAGCAGATGCAATCTTTGGAATCCGAAAAGAGAGGGCTGATAGTGCAGCAGAGAAATTGGAAAACGGAATACAGAACATCATTCTTCAGGAAATGGAAAAATTAGACGGGATACTGATTGCCACCACCAATCTTTCTCAAAATTTAGACAAGGCCTTCGAAAGAAGATTTCTCTATAAGGTAAAGTTCTGTAAACCGGATTTAACTCCAAGGACTATGATATGGAAATCTATGATACCGGATTTAACCGATGTTGAAGCTATGGAACTTGCTGAAGAATACGATTTTTCCGGAGGTCAGATTGAGAACATAGCCAGAAAAAGAATGGTTGATTACGCCCTTGACGGAACAAAGCCAAGTTTACCAGAGATCAAAGAATATTGCAGTGAAGAATTAATCGAGGGCAATAAAGCAATGTCACGTAAAATAGGTTTCTGATTTTTTTTGAAATGATAGACAAAATATACTCGGAGAGGATTGCTTCATTCTTACTGAATAATATTCTCGACATAGCACCCAAGACGCACTATTTGTCCGACTGCGATAGAACACTTAAAGATTTGTATGGGAAAGCTGTTACCATTTTATGGGAGCAGCTTATGATACACCATTGTGCATATTCTCCTCTACGACCAGCACTTGCAGCTGAAAAGGCACTTGCTTGTCTTATTCGCAGAGGATTGGAGTACAAGCATCTGCAGATTAAGCTACCCCGCATCAGAGTGAAACTCGACAATTTCGCATATTACATTGACAAGACTGAAGCCGGATGTTGTGCAGGGCCTGCTTCAGGAGAATTCTTATGTCGGTGTATCACTCTTTCCGGGGAAGATTTCGCGGAATTTCTTTTTGATTTTGACAATCTCGCGGGAGCAATCATCAAAAGGATAGATGAAGCAGTTATCGGATATCAGGCAAAAAAACTACAATACAAAATCATCTGCCAAACCATGGACATCTTGGGCAAACAGTATCTTGAACCTTATGGCATCAGCTTCAGCGTTCAAAACAATTTCTCTGAACGTGACATCTATGTCACATTCTTCAGCAAAAGCAGTCCACCAGTTTCCCGTATTATTCCTTTTGACGACATTACTGAATCTTTCATCGATATAGCTTTGCTTATAGCAGTTCGTGCTATTTAAAAAACTGCGCATAGAGCCACGAGGCATCATCATCAGACAAAGTGTCAATATCAAGTTCAAGAAGCATTTTGCAGACTTCTCTTTCTTTAATTTTATCTTGCGTTAATAAGCCGTACAGATTACTGCGAATCTCTGCTGTATTCATCCCGGCCATTTGCGGAATTCTCTTTCTCAGTATTGGAATAATTTTACCGCTTAGCCTTTGTTTTATAGCCCCCGAAGATATAGAAATTCCTTCTTTAGCCAACTCCTTCGACAACCTTGTGGCATATCCATATGTACTGATAATTTCGTCCCTCTCAACCCTATCT
>CAVKAQ010000176.1:0-1926 GCA_963654225.1 Butyricicoccaceae bacterium
AAAATGGTCCGTTCCTGTCAACGGATGTGATCGGGATTAGTTTATCACCATTGATGACGAACCTGTCAACGTATTGTTCATCAGTGTATTTGAATATAAAGCTAAAAGGGTCGTTGCCGTATTTGTCAACGGAATTTTCAAAATATATGGATTTGAATGTCAAGGTGTCGTTCCGTTGTGTCCATGTTCCGTTGCCATTCATTTCAAGTAGCGCATTCTCATACTCGAATTCTCCATTTTTAAAGAGTTTTAGTTTGTACTCATAATTATCTGATACGTATATTTTTACGTTTTTCTTTCTCAAATTTATTCTGAAACTCACCCTTTCCTTGTTTTCGTAATCTGCCGGTTCTTGAATTCTTTTAACTTTAGTAGCCTTATTTATCATAAACGGAACCTGGAAAGATATTCCGTCCAGGCCTGTTTTATTCTCAAGATATTTTGTGATATAGCCGAGTGCCATCAATGCGGACTTGTCCAGGATGTCTTTGTCGATTATCTTCTTTGAAATTGCCTCCTTGACTGATATGATGCTCTTATTTCCGTTTCGATAAACGAAGATACGGCAGAAATCAAAAGGTGGCATATTTTCAAGAACCTTAGTGCCTTCTGTTTCAATCTTGATCGTGAAGAAAATTCTGAGGCTGTCGGCTTTAATGCTTTTCGATTCATAGTGAGGAGTCTTGAAATCATTAAGACGATAATATGAAATCGTAGGAACACTGTCTTGTGGGCAGTATGCCAATAATGATATTATGATTGCCAGAAGTTTCATATATTCAATTCGCTGATTTATGAATTTATATTCTTTTATTTCCGGTAGCTTATTCCGGATAGTATTCAAATAAGAGGTTCATTGCATTTCTGTTGCATCTCTTATAATCTTTATAAGTCTTTGAGGCATTTTGATTCGCTCCGCGTTTGAATAATCTCACGGCCCTGTTGAATGTTCGTGTGTCGAATTCTTTTCCGGATATTATTTCATTGTAAGCTTCCGAATATCTGGCGGAGACTCTTCTGCCGTTACGGATCTCCTCTGCCATTGACATTCTGCTGAATCCTTCCAAAGAAGTTCGATAATTGTTATATATCATATTGCTGTAGGCATAGGCTTCCAATTCATTGTGAATTGAGCAGGAACTGATTCCGGAATAATCATATTGTAGCGCGTGGAAGAGTTCGTGCGCCAATGACTCAACGTACAATGTGTTGTCATAATGTTCATTGAATAATGCGTTGGCCAAAATGCTGCCGCCGTTGCCACTCTTGTATGCTCTGAATTGGAAATTCTCGTTATTCTTGTCAGGGTCGTTAATGTAATCAATATAATATGTGCGTTCCGATTGTATGAGCCTGTCAATGACAGATTTGCCTCCATTTGAATACATATCGTTAAGTGCGCTGTTTGTTTTCAGATAAAATTCGTCTGAAGTAACCAGCATTTTCATAGGAGTGTAAGGAATTATATGATTTCTTCCGTCCTTGTCGGCATGGACTTTACGCATAGTTATCTTATTGCCGTCAGGATCGGCGTAAAGCATAGGATTTCCGGCGCAAAATGAATACGGAGAAATGTTATAGGATGATTCTGAGTACCTGTCGGGAGTGAGCCAGGAAAGAAGATATTGTGAATCGTACATCCTCGCGCCGTAGTCAATGTATGGTATTCCCAAAAAATTCTGTTCTTCTTTTCCGTTGAATCTGAATCTATTGGAAGTGCAGGAAGGAAGATCCTCGCTTGACCATCTGACTCCCGACGGATAGTATTCATTTGCCTCGACCAGATTGCCGTTATAGTCGAGTATCGCTCTTATGCTTCCGACATTATCCTCCAGATAGTATGCCGGCTCAATGTCTGACTCCCCATATTGCAGTCTTCCTTTACAGAAAGGAGCGCTTTCCAGACTGAGTGAATCAGTACACTTC
>CAVKAQ010000176.1:1936-3670 GCA_963654225.1 Butyricicoccaceae bacterium
GATGTAAACCAGACCATTGCCGTCGGCATCAGTAGCTGACAATTTTGTCCCGTCCGATGTAAATACATAATCAGCCAGTTTGTGGCCGTCCCTGGATATTCTTCTTATCTGATTCAGATAATTGTATCTGATGTCCAAGTCGTCCGCTCCATCATAAATCAGATTCCCGTTTCCGTCGTATGTATAATGTGCTTCTTTGTCATTTATGAATGAAAGCAGCAGTTGATTACCATGATGTTTGTGCTTAATGTTAGTGTATGTCTTATTTGGTCCGATCCGTAATACTCTATAAATATTTCCATTACGATCGTATGACAGTGACTCATTGTGGACTTCGTTCATGTTGAACGTGATCCCTCCTGTCAGTCGGGAAAGACGATCATATCCAAAGGCATATACCTGAGGAATTCTTCGAATCTGAGGGAAATTCCATTGCACAGCGGAAATCAGGCCAGAATACAAGGCCCTCCCGGTCAGCTCCGCACTTTCATACTCTACCTTTATTTCAAATTCTTTTGATTCTCTTGAAGTGAGCCAACCTCTTATGTTGTATGTGTCTGCAATGCTGAACGTGCTGTCATTCAGTTGAAATACAGTCTGTCCTTCAAGTCCGCTGTCTCCGTAACTGAACGAAACAATAGCTGGTTTTGAATTGTTCAACCTGGATGTTTCTTTAATCAAGCGCCCTGCAATATCATATTCCATCTCGTTTTTCAATGTGTCTGTGCGCCCATTTACAGCGGTTGTTTCGATTCTGCTTTCTATATCCCCGATAAAATTATAATGAGTTTCAACCTTATTTGAATAATTGTTGGAGATGGAGGCGTTTGTCTCTACGATTCTGCCCCGATAATCATAGCTAAATGAGCTATATACTATGTCGTCTGAAGAAACTGAGGCGCGGAAAGTTCCAGTAAGCAGGCCGTGAGTATCTGCGTTTGAAGTGGCAGGATTCGACAAAGGCTCTGAGTCGTATGCAGGATTCTGATAAGAGTCATAGAAATTCATTGATATCAGTTGCCGGATGTCCTTTATTTCAGGTATCTGATATTTTTTGTATTCAGAGGAACTGTCCCAAACATAGGACTTGCTGTCGGCGTTGTACGTTACGCGCAAGTCGATACATTCCAAGCTGTCCGGGAATGAATTATCTACTACCACTTTAACAGCTTCACGTCCGAAGTTGTCAGGAACCGTCAATTCGAAAATACCGGAAGCTCTCATTAGTGAGTCTTGACGCCCGATTATGTCATTATGCCTATCGTACAGGTATCTTGTCCAACCTGCGCCTGGAATCTTTTTCCAAGTGAGCCGCCCTGTCTTTCCGTATCTGTAGATGAATGCGTAGTCGTTGATTGCCAGGGATATATCATCTATATCGGCTGCTTCGGGAGGCAATACAAAACGAAGTCTCCTCAAATCATCATAAACATAATATGTATCAAGATTGATGTCGTTGACAAAATCATAGTGTCGTTCAAGAATTTTGTGACCCCTGCCGTCATAATACAAGATTGTGTCAAATCCGTCTTCATTAGATGTAGTTTCGACTCTTAATGTGCTGTCTTTATAGTACCCGGCTCCGATGATTGTACCGTCTTTTCCTACAATAAATCGACGGCATGCAGAATTGTTGAAACTATATGAACTCCAATTGCTTATCTTATTGTCTTTCCATATTTTACCTGGTCCTGAGGATTTCTTGATTCTGTCGAATATGTCGTATTCAATGTC
>CAVKAQ010000177.1:0-3610 GCA_963654225.1 Butyricicoccaceae bacterium
GTGCGGCATAGACTCCGGCGTGATGATGGATATTTCGCACAGCCCGGCCACTTTGCCGTCCCGGGTCCAGGCGCTCTGGAAAATCAGCTTGTGAACCCCCTCTTTCTCGATGGTGTAGCAGTTCGAGCCTCCGGTCTCCAGAAGCCCCCGGATAATCTGCCGCGAGCGTTCGCCGTGGCAGTCGAAAAGATTGCGGCCTATCAGGTCGCCGTGCTTGCGGTACTGCTCTACCGCCCTACCGCCCTGTCGTTCATATAGATGATCACTCCGTCGCTGTCGCATACGATGATGGAGCAATCGAGGCCTCCGGCCCAATCCGGCACTATGCTTTTTTCCATATCACAATATATTCAGTGCGCAAAGGTATGAATTATCCGGGCATCTTGATACTGTGAAATAATAATGCCTACATTTGCCGATAAATATGAAAGCTTTATGGTAAAGAACATCGCATTGGTCGCTCACGACTCCCGCAAGGCGGAACTGATGAGCTGGGTGAAGTTCAACGCGGGGGTGCTGGGCAGCTGCCGCCTCTATTGCACGGGCACGACCGGGCGTCTCGTGAAAGAAACTCTGGCGGAAGTACTCGGGGACGAGGTCCCGGAAGTCATCTGCAAGCTCAGCGGCCCGCTCGGAGGCGACTTCGAAATAGGCGCTATGATAGCGGAGGGCACGATAGATATGCTCGTGTTTTTCTGCGACAACCTCATTATGCAGGGGCATCAGAACGATGTGATGGGGCTTGTACGTCTCGCCTCACTCTATAACATTCCGTTCGCGACGAACAGGAGTACTGCCGACTATATCATCTCTTCCCCGCTTTTCAAGAGCGAGGAATACAAGCGCATCATTCCTCCCTGCATCGAGTCATACAAAAAGAGAAAGCTCAAATAGGGAGGTGTAACTCTCCGGACTGCCTGCTGAAGTCAAGGCCCCGCCCTCGTAAAAGTATTCTAAGACTTTCCGCGTCCGGGACAACCCAGGTGACGTTCTCATTTTTGCACCGATTTCGTGCAACTTTCGGCAAAAACTGCACCGAATCCGTGCAATTTTATTATCTTTGTCCGCAGTAACGAAGGATAATCGATGTAATATGGATCAGCTTTACGAGTATTTCAGGCGAAAACTGAATGAGACGCCGACGGACTTCATCAGGTACAAATATTCCGATATGAAATGGGACGGAAGGGCATTCGGCCTTGTCGGACCGCGAGGTGTCGGAAAGTCGACGATGCTGCTGCAGCACATCAAACGGAACCTGAACACAGATGACACACTGTACGTTTCCGCAGACCACATCTATTTCTCGGAGCATCGGGTGGCGGACCTGGCCGACATATTCGTGAAAATGGGCGGAAAGCATCTTTTCATCGATGAAATCCACAAGTACGACGGATGGTCGAGGGAACTCAAGCAGATAATCGACACTTACGGTGAACTGCAAGTCATAATCTCGGGTTCATCCATTCTTGACATCCACAAGGGAATGGCGGATTTGAGCAGGCGCGTTCCTATGTACAATATGCAAGGACTGTCATTCAGGGAATACCTCAAACTGTTCCGCAATATCGACGCCCCCGTATTTACAATGGAGGAGATTCTCTGCGGCAAAGCGGAGATTCCGGGAGTATCGCATCCGCTGCCGCTGCTGCGCGAATATCTCAGAAAAGGCTATTATCCTTTCGGAAAAGATGTGGAATTTGAGATGGAACTGCTTCAGGTAATCAACCAGACGATGGAAGTGGATATCCCGCAATACCTGCACAGTAATGTCTCCCTCGGCCGGAAACTCAAGTCGCTGCTTATGGTAGTGGCCAAGAGTGTCCCGTTCAAACCCGTAATGTCCAAGCTGGCTGATTTGACCGGTATCAGCCGTAATGATGTGTCGGATTACCTGATTTACATAGAGGAGGCGGGAATGATCTCGCAGTTGAGAGACAGGACCGGAGGAGTCAGAAGTCTCGGCAAGGTTGAGAAATTGTATCTGGACAACACCAACCTGATGTACGCCATAGCCCCTGACAGTGCGGACATCGGCAACGTCAGAGAGACTTTCTTCTTTAATCAGACACGTGTCCGGAACGATGTCATAAGTTCCTGCATCTCTGATTTCGAAATAGACGGAAAGACATTCGAGATAGGAGGACGGAAGAAAGGAGGGAAACAGATAGAAAGCGCACGCGAGGGTTATATCGTCAAAGACGACATAGAGACCGGCTACGCCAATATCATTCCGCTTTGGGCATTCGGCCTGCTGTATTAGCTTCCGTCATTTTTCAGACACTCTGACAAAACGGGGTGAAATATGCCCCGTTTTTCACCCCGGAGGTGTCTTCGGGAAGCTGTGGGGTGAAATTAAACGTTATTTGCACCCCGAAACCCCTTCTCGCCGGCAGCAGGTTTCGGCGCGCGTGTGCCATCTCCCGCTGATTACCCTCTATCGTATGTGTTATATCTCAGCAGTTTAGACTTCTGATACGCTATACGTATGTTCTGAGGCTCGACTCTGTTGTACAACTTGGTTTAAAATCCACGTCGACAGTCTCTGTCTCAAGCTCTCCGGCAGACTTTCTTATCGCTAGTCCAATTGCTTTACCGAGTAAAGGTGGGACGGCATTGCCGATTTGCACAAGTTGTTTATTCTTAGGGCCTTCAAAAATAAAGTCATCCGGAAAAGATTGCAGTCTTGCCATTTCACGAGCCGTCAGAACTCGAGGAAGTTTAGGATGGATATTAACACCGCCGTGATTTTCTTTTATGGTACAAGACGCCTCGTTCCACGGACACTTTTTCCAAGCATCGGAATAGCCTTTATAAAGACTTTGTCCTTCAGGACAAGCTTTCATTCTTTCTTCCATTTCAGGTTTGTGCTTTGTCGGAACATGGTTGAACGCCTTATCTTCCGGATGATTCATCAAATCTGCTATAGCTTCCCCCGTCGTTTTATAATGCTCAGGATCAAGCATTGGCTAGGGTGATAATTTTATCTTCCCTATGCGATTCCCTATAAAAATAACCCTCTCCCGCTTTTGTGGAACCTCATAATCTGCTGCGCATAATGTAGTGACATTCATATTATAACCTATCGCCTTGAAGTCTGCCAATATCTTTTGTTCCACCATTCCTCCAAGCATTGACCGGAGTCCTTTAACATTTTCGCATATCACGAAATCCGGCTGAAGGTGTTCAACTATTTCAAGCAACTCTTTGTAAAGGGAATTTCTGGGGTCGTCAACGATTCTATTCCCCGCCATACTGAAACCTTGACACGGGAATCCCCCCGCTACGATATTCAAATGTCTCCCATTCAACTGCTTTTCCACAACATCGTAAAAATGCTGTTTGACTTCAGGAAGAGTTATATCTCCATTAACAAAAGGATGATTGAAATTTCGTTCGTAAGTCATCCCGGCCTCCTTAAACCAGTCAAGCCCACAGACCCCTTCAAGGCCGGATAATTCCAATCCTTTTGACAATCCTCCTGCACCACAGAAGCAATCCACAAAAGTCATGGATGATCTGCCGGTGGACTTCCAGCTATTTCGTATATCAAACCAGTGGACATTATCTGACTTGACGGAATGGCGGATAACAGTATGCTCATCTACAA
>CAVKAQ010000178.1:0-3573 GCA_963654225.1 Butyricicoccaceae bacterium
GAATTATGCACTTGCTTGCTTCCCTTCGCGAAGCGTTCCGGGAGATGGAATCCATTGAGAAGAATCATGAATGGGACGCTCTTGAGGCAGAACTTCGTTCCGAATTTGCTCGGCTGGAAAAGGCAAACAATGAACTTGGGAAAAAGTATGATGCTCAAGTGGCTGATTTGCGTTCCAGAACTGATCGCGCCATCACTAGCAAGAATATACAAGCCGCTAGAGATACGCTCAGCGATATAAATGAGGTATTTATGACTTGTACCTTTATATATCAGCTTATGGGATTCATCGATCACCATTCCAGGAATTTCAATGCATATAGCTGGAAAAATGCCTCAGTGGCACGCAGTCAACTGAATCGAGGAATGCAGATGATAGGTTCTGGTCATCCAGATTTAGAGGAGCTCCGTGGAGTTTGCATAGCAGTAATCGAACAACTTGATAGACCGGCGGATGAAAAGATTAAATTCTAATTCATGAATGATAGAGTTTCACAATTAACAAATGAAATAAGTGAGCATTGTGCTTACTTGGACGAAATATGTGTGTCACTTCGTGGTTTGCAGACGGTTTCTCATATTAAGCAGAGTAAGTTCCCAATAACTTGGGTTGGAGGAATTCCCGGTGCGATTAAAGAAATCCGTCAAAATAAAAGATTTGAAAAATTAATTAATGCTCCCATTGTAAAGGACAAATCATTCTTCCAACTTGCATTCGAAATTGTGGATACCACAAAACTTGCGGTAGATAAACAAATTGAACTGCAATCTATATGTAATCAATCCACGGCTGATTATTATAAGAATACAATTCGAATAGTACATTCTTCAGAGCGTTGTTTTCAGGCCTGGTACGAATATAGTCCAGATATGGCCGTTGAGGAAATACAAAAAGACGCGAATCTTTATAATACTGTTCTCACGATATACGAGGAATTTCGAAGGATGCAGTTGCCGGAAGAGTTGACGGATTATGCTGCGACCAACAGTAATAATGGAACTGAGAAATCAGGGTGTTTGGGAACTCTTCTCGTCTTAATTTCAATTTCGCTTTCTTTTTTGGGACAATCTGTGTACGGTATATCATTGTTAATATAGAGTTCTTATGCCTTCATTTTCCAAGCAACAGCAGATAGGTGCATATAAGGTTTCCTTCCCTATAAAGGATGCTGCCTATGCAGAGACATATAGAGTCAAGGATTCTACCGGGACGAATTATTTCCTCAAACTGTTTAACTATGCTAAATTGCATAGGACACAGTTTGATGACGCAGGCAATGTCTTGGAACTTGAAATATCCAAGCCGCTGAATCATCCTAACTTGACGGCTTACAAGGACAGCGGAGAAATCCTTTTGAAGGGACAAAAAATGGCTTATATTGTCTATGATTTCATAAGCGGTGAAACTGTTGCCCAGAAGGTGATGCGGGACCAAAGGTGCAGCGTCTATGATGCAAAACAGATAGTTCTCGGAACCCTCAATGGCGTTAAATTCCTCCATAGCTTACCAAACCCTGTTATTCATAATGAATTAACTATCGAGAATGTAATGCTCGACATGTCGGGAGGAAATACGATTCCAAGAATAATTGATTTTGGACATGCACGCTTTCTGACTCAAGGGAACAAATCATTTCACAAGGATGGTCTCAACCCATTCTATATGGCGCCTGAGTCTTTCAATGGAATATTTACTCTGCAGACCGATTTGTATTCTGTAGGTGTGATGTTATATCATATTCTGTTTGGCCTTCCACCTCATTTTATAGATATTTCACCATATAAGAATGATAGGTCAAATGTTGAGGAAGCGATTTTGTCGGAGCGGAATAGACCGCTGAGAATTCCAGATATAGGAAGGCAAGACATAGATGAAAACTTGATTAATATCATTGCAAAAGCATTGGCCCCAAATGTGGATGACCGGTTTCAGTCAGCAGATGAATTTATCAAGACACTAAGCGGTGATGTCAAGGTTGTCCCTGTAGCAAGAACAACGGAGGGTATAACAGAGAAGTCAACGCCTGCTAAGGTCAATAGAAAAACGGGAAACGGATTCGCTGATGTGGCTGGAATGGATGAGTTGAAAGCCCAGTTGCAATCAGATGTAATCGATCTTCTCCGTGATCCGGAACAGGCTAAAGCTCTCGGAATCTATATACCGAATGGTCTATTATTCTATGGCCCTCCAGGGTGTGGGAAAACATATTTTGCAGAGAAATTTGCCGAGGAATTGGGATGTAATTATCAGTATGTGAAATGCTCGGATGTAGCATCTCCATATATCCACGGTGGACAGAGTAAAATTGCCGCAATATTTGATGATGCTCGAGCAAAAGCTCCTACTATCTTGTTCTTTGACGAGATTGATGCTATGGTAAAAGATCGAAGCAAACATACAAATGTCAGCGAAGCTGGTGAAGTCAATGAGTTTCTTGCGCAACTCAACAATTGTGGACAAGATGGCGTTATAGTTATAGGGGCCACAAACAAACCGGATGAAATTGATGAAGCGGCATTACGTGCCGGTCGTCTAGAGTTAAAGTACTATATTCCGCAGCCGGACTATGAAACAAGAAAAGCTTTGTTCAGAATCAATCTTCAGAAGAGGAGGGCAGACTTCGGTATTGACTACGATAAACTCGCACAGTTGACAGAGAACTATATCTCTGCCGACATACGACTCATTGTAGACACGGCGGCAAGGTTGGTATTTCGCCGTCATGAAGATATAATAACGATGGCCATTCTTGAGGAGGCTATTGCTGGAGCCAAGCCAAGCATAACCGTGGAAACAATCAGAAAACATGAAGCCATCAGAGATGCATTTGAGGGAAATACGCCAGCTTCACCCGGCAGAAGAAAGATAGGATTTTAAAATTAAATATATGAACCATAATGAATTATACCTTAAAACTGCTTTCTGTTGCATGGCGTGCGATGGGAACATAGCAGATGAAGAAGTTGCCCTTCTTAGAAGTGTTGCAAGTGAGTCTGAACTCTTCGGGGGCATTGATGTACAGGCAAAAGTGAATGAATATGTTGAAAGTATCAATAAGGAAGGAATGGGCTTTCTTTCGAATTACCTTAGGGAAGTCGCTTCTGCCGGGCTCACTGATGAGCAGGCGCTCGCTTTAATCAGTCTAGCCATTGATACCATTGAGGCGGACAACAACATCGACTACTCGGAAATAAGTTTTTTCAAGAAAATTAGAAAACGTCTTTCCATTACCGACGAAAAAATCCTTGAGGCGATGCCCGATAAGGGAGACTATCTGCTTCCGGATGTTGAGGTTCCTGATGATATGGATTGGTCTGTATCGTTTGACACAATTACTATAGATATCAAATGAGCCGAAATACCCTGATAATTCTCTATGTGCTGATGGGAATCGCGCTCTTGGTATGTCTAATAGATATGCCATACGGCTTTTATATATTTGTCCGATTTGCAGCGATGTGTGTCTTTGCTATCTGCGCTTATGGGGAATATACAAATGGGTATCCCAAATATGCAATTGTGTTCGTCGTCCTCGCTTTGTTATTTCAACCTTTTTTTAAGATTGCTTTGGGC
>CAVKAQ010000179.1:0-3543 GCA_963654225.1 Butyricicoccaceae bacterium
GTCTCACCTCGAGCTCCGCGGTGTTGTAAAGTACAAGAAGAAGACAGTCGATCTTCCGGTCAAGAAGGTTGCTGACGGTGCCAACACAACTTATATGCTTGTAGGTTGCGGCGAAGGTCTCGGCAGTGTCGCTTACAAAGCTGACAACTACCAGGATGTCATCCCTCAGACCGCTGAAGGCCAGATTCTTTACTCAATCAACTCTGCAGACGTCAACAGCAAGCAGCTCAAATCAGAGTCTATTAAAGACTTCCAGGCTGCTCTCGACGAGATCAAGAACAACGACAGAAAGACCCTCAAGGGAACTGAGGTTGTTGCTTACGCATCTCCGGACGGTGGTCAGGATCTCAACGCAAAACTCTCTGACAAACGTTCAAAGAGCGCTGACAAGGCTTGGACAAAAGTTGTAAAAGGCAAAGAAGTTTCTGATCCTGAGGTTAAGAGCGTAGGTCAGGACTGGGAAGGTTTCCAGGAACTCGTAAAAGAGTCTAACATCGAGGACAAAGATCTTATCATCCGCGTTCTTTCTATGTACAGCGACCCTGCTGTCCGTGAGAGCGAGATCAAGAATATGTCTGAGGTTTACACAACTCTCAAGAAAGAGGTTCTTCCTGAACTCCGTCGCGCAAGATTCATCGCCAACGTTGAATATCAGAACTACACTAAGGATGAGCTCCTCAAACTCGTTGAAGAGAACAGCGATGTTCTTGACGAAGAGGCTCTTCTCCGTTCAGCATCTCTCGTAAGCGATGCCAAGACAAAAGAGGCTCTCTACAAGAAGGCTGTCGAGAAATACAACAGCGACCGTGCACAGTTCAACCTCGGTGTTCTTTACCTCAACCAGAACGATGTTGATGCTGCTGAGAAGGCATTTGCAAAAGTTCAGACCAAGGACAACGACCTCGAGAATGCTAAGGGCGTTATCGCTCTCCGCAAGGGTGACCTCGCATCTGCTCAGAAATCATTCGCAGCTGCAGGCAACACTGAGAACCAGGCTGTCGTAGATATCCTCAACGGCAACTATGAGAAGGCTGCTGCCGCTCTCAAGGGAACAAACTCATTCAATGAGGCTCTTGCAGATGTACTCGTAGGCAAGGTTGCTGAGGCTGACGCAGCTCTCAAATGCCAGTGCCCTAAGGCTAACTACCTCCGTGCCGTTATCGCTGCACGTCAGGGCAAATCTGCAGATGTTAAGTCATATCTTGAGAAAGCAAGCTCAGACAAGGATCTTGCAAAGCGTGCTGAGAAAGATATCGAATTCGCACAGTACAGATAATATGAAGCGCAGCTGATTGTTGCGCATCAGAAAATATGAAAGAGGATGGCCGGAAAGCCATCCTCTTTTTGATTATGCAGCCGTAGGCTGCTTTTTCAGTCTGTTCTATTAATATCCAGGATTCTGATACAGACCCCTAGGGTTAAGAATATGCTGGGTATGCGGAATTGGAAGATAGTAGTCAGTGTCGCTGTACTCGGTCGCACCGTCAGCCTTCATAAGGCTTTCGATTTCAGCCTTCGTATAACCGCGCTTCATATCGCTGAACGCCTTGAACTCGTATGCGAACTCTCTCTGACGCTCTTTGTAAATGGCATCGCGGAGAGCAGTGCCCGTCGGCGTCACGCTGGCAAGGCCTGCACGATTGCGGACCAGATTGAGGTACTTCTGAGCATTTGTAGCATCACCGCTGTGATAATAAGCCTCTGCGAGCATCATTGCCACATCAGCATAACGGAGGACTACATTGTTGCATCCATAATAACCGGAAGCGTCCAAGTCACGATATTTGAGCGTATAATATGTCTCATTGCCTTTGTGGGAGCCTAACGCGAGAAGTTCAGAGAAACGCTTGTCACCTGACTCATCGTAAAGTTTCAGAGTTGTATTGTACGGCATAAAATGTCCGCCTGCAGTAGCTGTCGCATTGACTTCCTTCGTGTTGTCGTAGATTTCAGTTGGACGGAACTGAGTATTGTAGGAAGAGTTGGCTGAATTGGACCCTCCGATGAAAACAAGCTGGAAAATTCCCTCAGCCGCCTTTGACTGCATCGAGACATCCCATATCTCTGTCAAATCAACCTTCGTGAAATCCGTGAACGGAGCCTTCGACCACGCCTCTTTCAACTGAGTCAGAGCCACGTTGCAAAGTTCTGATTTTCTGGAGGAATAATCCTCATCAGTAGCCATCTGAAGCGCAGCCTTTGCCCAAAGAGCCTCTGCGGCAACTTTTGACGCTCTACCGCAATTGGCAGAAGACTGAAGATCAGGGAGTTTGCTGGATACCACAAACTGGCAGTCATCGAAAATAGCCTGATAAACCACATCCTTAGGCTGACGTACATTCGCACTGTTCACTGCATCCAAAGTCTCCAATTTCTTAAGAATGACAGGAGCAGGACCCCAGTCGCACACAAGCGTGTAGTAACACAGCGCCCTTACAAAACGAACTTCAGCCTCAATCTGCGACCTTACATCCTCAGACGAGTACTTGACGTCATCAATATGCTTGAGAACTACGTTTACACGGTCTATACACTTGTAGATTGCATTCCATCTGCTGAGCACGAGCTGATTGCTGGCCTGCACAGTACAGTTGTCAAACTGCGCATTCTCACCTCCGCCTACTCCGGTGTCAGGATAGGTCAGGAAACGTGCCTTGTTGTCTTCAAAATAGCAGGCACTGCTGCCCATAAAATTTCCGTCTTTCAGAACGGCATAAACACCGTTGACTGAATTCTGAATATCTGCGACCGAGGTATAATAATTCGCCGTAGTAACAGAGTTCGGATCAGAAAGATCCAGAAAACTGCTACAGGAAACCGCAGCGGCAGACATTGCGACAATCGTAATTATATTATTGAGTTTCATTGTCATATTCATTAGAAAGTAAGTTTGAATCCGCCTGTGATGACCCTTGCGACAGGATATGAACCCCAGTCGAAACCAGGCATCATATTGGCGTTGGATTTAGTCTCGGCAACTGTTTTTCCGCCGGTTGAATACTGGTCAACCTCAGGATTGAATCCCCTGTAGTTGGTCAGAGTGAACAGGTTGTCGCCGTTAACATAGACGCGAAGTCCCTGAATATGAAGCTTGTCGCATATTTTCTTAGGGAAATTGTAACCTATGCTTGCAGTTGACATACGCAGATAGTCAGCATCGTCGATGTAGCGGTCGGAAATCTTCATACCAGTATTCTTGTTTCCGTGCCGGAAAGCTCTTGGAACATAGCCATTGCCAGGCTCTGAGTCGCTCTTCCAACGGTTGCGCACTACTCCGTACTGGTTTCCTGAGCCTTCCATATTGTAGCAGTAGTAGTCGTTGAAGTTGATGACCTGAGCACCTACGGAATATGTAAAGCCTACAGCAAAGTCAAAATTCTTGAACGTCACGCTAGTGTTGAATCCGCCTGTAAAATCAGGATATGGGTTACCGATAATCTCGCGGTCCGCTTCGGTAATCTTGTAGTCACCGTTTGTATTGTGGTAGATAACGTTACCTGGAGAGAGATATTCCAGAGCATAGTCAGGAACTGCAGGGCCTTT
>CAVKAQ010000180.1:0-3519 GCA_963654225.1 Butyricicoccaceae bacterium
TATGTCGGAAGGGATGGTGCAGACATCGGGAGCGGATTGGACGTGCGGAGGCACGCCCGCAATGGGCTTGGGCCGGAAGGATTTCCGGGAGGCGTATCCGCTTCGGGATTCGCGCCAATCGCTTTCGCTTGGAGGGTAGAGGCAGTAGCCGCAGGAGGATTCGTGGTCGCAGCGGCCATATTTCTCTATGTCCGCCGGGCGGTCGTCGGCATCGACATAGGGGGCGAAGCAGTGCTTGCGTCCGCAGGAGGGGCAGGTGTAGCGGGTGCGGATGCCGGCGTATTTGAGGAGGTGGTAGCGGTAGTTCATACTCTGTCCTCCTCTGAGAACGGGAGCCGCTGTTCCGGGTGTTCCGGGTGTTCCGGGCGTTCCGGGCGTTCCGCGAGTGGAATAGGCGGAACGGATGGAACAGGACCGGAGGTGTCGGCAGGGATGGTGATGTTTTTCTCCTTCGCTTTCTTAAGGCGGCGGAATACTGTGGTGCTCGACATATCGAGGGCTGAGGCTATCTCGCGGACGGATTTGCCGTCGCGCTGGAGACGGAGGATTTCGATGATCTCGTCGTAGTCGTCGGCTGCGGCGTCGCGGGTGCGGAGGTGGTCATATTCATTGGCATAGCCCTGTATCTCGAAGCGGAGGCAGCCGTCGGTCTTGGCGATGTCGAGGATGATGACGTTGTCGGAGTCGTAGCGGTATTCGCCGGTGCGGACCTTGACCTGCTTGAGGTAGCGGAGGCGGTCGTCCTTGGCGCTGCGTGCGAGGGCTATGCAGCAGGCGTTGCTGATGGAGTATGCGAAGAAGGAGTTCTTTAAACTTGCCGATAAATGTAGGCCTATGTCCAACTCTCTCGATGAAAGGTATCGGCAGCAGTATAATAGCCTCGTTTCTCAAGGGAGTAAAATATCAAAACATCTTTTCCATCTGCCGGAGACAATCAATGTAGATCTTGATAATGAGGGCGAGGTTTGTAAAGACCATTTATTTGTTAATGCAGAAGGCACGGCAAGGTTCAATCTGAAGGGATGGGAGTCCATTACACTTAAGGAGGAGAGAATGCATCCGGAATATGTCTGCTGGCTGCGTAATCAAGAACGCAAGCCGTGGGCTTTATGCATCCCATACGAATATGGAAATGAGACTCACCGAATGTATCCGGATTTCATAATCGTTCGGAAAGACGCTTCCGGTAACTACGAATATGCATTGCTTGAACCTCATCGGGATGACAAGAAGGATAATCTTGCGAAGGCAAAAGGATTGGCAAAATATGCTGCCGAGTGCACAGCATTCAGCAGGATTCAAATGCTTAGGAAAATTCACAATGCATCCGGCGATAAAATGCTGCGGCTTGATTTGGCGAAGATGTCTGTAAGGACAGCGGTTATAGCGTGTCCCAATGATGCGGATTTTGACGCTCTATTCAACAAAGAAGGTTTTTCGGAATAAATAACCTATAAAGGCTCTGGCAAATTTGAACTAAGTTCCGTTCTTCCAGCATATAGCTTGTGAATAGCAATCAGTTTTGTCGATATGGACTTCCCGCCTATTCACTTTCCGTTACCGTGTCGCCCGATATTTCTGTTTCGGGTGGTTTGGCGTGTCGGGGTATAGCCGTTCAAGGAGTCCGGACTTGACCATTTGGGGCAGGATGAATTCTTTAATATATCTTAAAGTTCTGCCTGTAAATACCGCGATATCCTCAGGGGAATGCCAATGGTCGCAAAAAGACTGGACTGTTGCTACCAACTCCTCTCTCGAACCTCTTTTTATAGATCCGTATATATCAACCAACGAGTTTTGCTGACTTGCAGAACTACCCATATTCGCGTCCGAACTACCCATATTCGCATCCGAACTACCCATATTCGTGCCCGAACTACCCATATTCACTCTACCTATTCCGTCCTTAGGTAGGTAGTTCACGTTCTTGATGGTGGTGTAGAAGACATTGGCTTCCGATGTGAATTCTGGATGCAGTTCTTCCTTGTAACCGTCAAGTCGGGCAGACAGGTCGCATATCTTTCGCAGGCCTGAGCCTCGCTTCTCCATATATTCAAGATGGGTGAACACATCCGCGAGTATCGGATTCCTTCTGACTGACGGGACTTTGGATATGTCCCTGTTCTGAATCAACGTGCCGTCGAACATTCCTCCGGGACTGTTGAATTCGATGCGGTCATCAAAGATGTCGATGTGGACTTCGCCTCCGATGACGGTATAGTCACGATGGATGAGGTGATTTACAATGGCTTCCAATACGGCCCTTTCCGCATAATCGGGAAAGTTCTTGCGCCCGTCGGGGAGCTTTATCCAGCCGCTGTTCGTGTTCGAATTCACGAAATCCACGCCAGCGCGGAGCAGAAGAAGCAGATTGCCCTGATATTCGTGGTCGTTGATGGCATCTGTCTTGGTGAGACCGGCCCAGCGTGTGCCGACAAGCTTGGAATTATAGGCACTGCAATTGTCGGAGAACAGGACTCCTGCCTGTGTGAGAAATCCGTCAGACGTGACAAGCCCCATAGACTCAAGCATCTTCTCGTCAAAAGGCTGGCCGACCCGGTTGGCGAATGTGTTCGCCAGAATCGCGAAGGAATTGTCTTCCCTCCGTGACGGGGTCTTCTGTGCGTCAAAAGTCGAATTGCTTCCTTTCAGCACAAGGGAAAGCAGCTGATGCTGCGCGGCTTGGACGCTTTCATTGCCGATTCTGACGAATGCAGACCGGCTTCCGTCCAGAATATAGTAGTATGGGGTCTGTCTGCCTTCGGAGACTTTCGCTTCAAGGATGGTTTTATCTTCCACCTTGTGCGGAATTAGTTCGAAATCCGGGGCAGGGTCAAGATGAGCTTTGATTTCCTGGCTTATGAACTCGGCGTCCGACTGGGCGTTCTGCAGCCCTACCGCCCTTCCTGAATCATCTATTCCGAAGAATAGGCTTCCGCCTTTTGTGTTGGCAAAGGCGGAGATGCTTTTCAGCCAGCTCTTGGTTTTCTTCCTCTCGACAGATTCTTTGAAATCGTAGGCCGAGCATTCGACATTCAGTATTTTTTCAAGCACATTATCCATAACCGCCTTTGTCATTGACCTTACAAAGATACGTTTTATTTCTATTTCTTCCGGTATTTTCTTGAGTCGTCTGGCGGGACTGTCATCCTCCCCACCCCTCGCAGCTCCAACTCAAACTCCTCTATCAGTGCGAGGACATTGTCGTGGTGTTCCGGGGAGACGTAGCGCTGAATCTGTAGGAAGACCGGGTTGAGTGCCTGGGAGTTGCCGGAAGTATTGCCTGAGGTGTCTCCGGCAGAGCTTGATGCCGAGTCTGTTAAAGCAACCGTGCCTGCCTCATTGCCGGCGGCTCCTCCTGTCTGCCTCCATCTGATGAGCAGGTCGGCGATGTCGATGTGGGCGGCGTGGTCCTCGGGGGTGGCGCTGCGGAGGACGAGGTCGGAGACGGTGATGGCGAGGTGGGGGCGTTCGGCGGCTTTGCGGCGCCAGGCTTCGATGCCGTCGATGTCGGGGAAG
>CAVKAQ010000181.1:0-3488 GCA_963654225.1 Butyricicoccaceae bacterium
ACCAGCGTCTTCAAGCCATCCTTTAGCGATGTCCTTAATCCCTTTATGTGTTATTGTGTCACAGTAATTGGTCGGGAACATGTCTGCATGAATCGTGAACATTTTGTTTTCAATCTGTCTATCATCCGACACTCCGTTTGATGAAAAACCATATCTGGCATAAGCACTTGGCATATTGTTCTTTGCCGCGACCACACTTCGAAGGTTATTCCTGTAGAGATTCTCTCTTCTGGAAGCGTAAGCCTCATATTCTTCGAACATATTCTCAGCTTGGCTGATGCTTGCCTTGAGGTTTTTCTTAATCTCATACCTTTGCGATGTCACGTTGAAAAAATGTGGAAAAGGTGAGATGCTGAGCGTTACGAATATTAATGTGAACAGCGCAACCAGAATAATCTCAAGAGTCACGCTTGTTCTGAAGTTGTGGTCAGACCTTTTTAGTAGTTTTGCACCGAAGGCGCAAAGCAACAGTACGATGGTGAATACGGAAGCAAGGGTGATGCTTTTCCGATCATCTCCCATCAGAATGAAATTTAACCCTAGATAGCAGATGAACCCAAATGCCACTGCTCCCACGATTGTCAGCAAATCTGCTAATGAAAATTTTGATTGTTCCATATCATCTATTGTTGTTTATTCTTTTTATTTCCGAATTTATCCTTTCGAGTTCAGTCTCAAGCCTGTTTCGCTCTTTTTCAAGTCTTTGGAGTTCATTTTGTTGAGATAAATGGCATGATGCCGGTTCGTTTGAACTTTCTCCTATTGTGAAAGAACAGATATGCACGGATTTTTTCTCTTCTGTCATAGTTCCTTCATACTCGTCCGTCTCGCTTCCATGTTTTACTGTTACGATGTATGGGGTCTTGCTGTCAGAAATGTGCTTTTTATAGTATAATATATAGACATTGTAAGTTCCGCTTGGAGCGCCACCTGTCTTCCAGTAGATGTTTTCTATCGGATGTTGGCTGTCAGGATATTCAGCGTTCATATCAACATCCAGATGGCCACCACTCGGCACCGTCTTGTTTTTATACCAAATGGCATTGCCGTCAGGATCTGTGCAGATAAGGTCAAGGTCGTTGTAATTGTTCCAACTGAGGAGAATCTGAACGTCACCGGTCGAAGGAATCGGTTCGGATTCGACATCTTCACCATTCTTGACCATATTCAACGCTTTGTCCAACTGGATCAATGGAGCGATATTGCCCTGTGTCTGCAAACCTGTGGTTCTCAAAATATTAATGATTCGTTTTGATGTGATGCTTTTATCCAGACTCTTCATCAGTGCAACAGTCCCAGCAACTATTGGCGCAGCCATACTTGTACCGCTTAATGCTTTATAGTCTTTGCGCCCTATCGAACTGTAAATGTCGCAACCAGGGGCGGAGACCGTTGTATATTGTCCGTAGTTGCTGAATGACGCTTTGTCCAAAGAGTGATTATCTTTATCCGTCGCAGACACCGTGATGAATAACTCAGGTCGTTGAATGGCATCTATTCCTGCTAAGATATTATTATTGCCGGCTGCGATTACTATTGTGGAATTGTGATTGGCGGCAATCCGCATTATTTCACGCCAAAGACGTTCCTCTTCCTTGAAGTAGTTTTTAATCAAATCTTGCTGTTCGCTTTCTGAAATCTGTCCTATGTCAGTGAACTGTGCTCCCAACGATACATTGATTACATCGGCTCCTTGATAAAGAGCGTAGATAATACCATCCAGAACGGATGTGATGGTCATTCGTCCATTGTCATCTGCGACTTGCACAGGCATAAATCTGCATTTGGGGGCAATGCCGCAAAGTCCCTCTCCATTATCGGCAAGCCCAATCGCAATTCCTGCCACGTGTGTTCCGTGGTCGGTATCCTGCGGAAATACCTTGTCTGAATGAAGCCAAACATTGTATGGTTGAATCACTTTTCCGGCAAGTTCCGGATGCTTGACATTAAAGCCATTGTCTACAATCGCTACAGTGATGTCTGGATCACCTGTTGTAATCTCCCATCCCTCAAATGCCTTGATTGTTTTGAGGTACCACGTTTTGTCAGGGTCGGAGAACCCAGGGTCTGTAGGAATAGATGACCCTTCAAACAAAGCCTCGTCAAAAACGAACAATTCGTACTCTGGCGCAAATAGTCCCGGAATTTCTTCTTTCAGTTGCTGACGTTTCTCTTTGGGAATCTCTATTTGCATTCTTTTGACAACGTCATCATAGTAAACAATCTTATATGTGTCCTCTGGATATTTCGCTTTGAAGTCTTTGGCGAGATCCAAGATTGACTTATCCTCGTTTTCCATCAGAATGTTCAGTTTGTTTGCTATGATGGTCGGATTGCCTGGAACAACCTCATCGCTGCCATCATTTGGTGGCAGTACGCCTTGATATGGAGGTAAGATTCCATTATACTCGGGAGGAGTTGGAACTGGATTGTAAGGGTGGTAGGGGTCATATATTCCGCCATCTCCTGTACGATTATGATCCCCGCTTAACCAGCTGCTGTCATTGTCGCTTAAAGCGCCGCCGCCTGTCAACACCGGTGAGCAACCATTGCAGTTACGTAACAGCAGTGATGAAAGTAATGCTAACAGTAATAGAATGATCAGCCACTTCAGGCAACCGGTTATCCGACACCAATGGCAAAAATCTGAAAACCATATTTTGACCCTATCCTTGAATTTAACCTTGGGGATAGGTGGAATAGGTGGAATAGGTGGCGTTGGTGGCTCTTGAGGCAAATGAGTCGGAGTATCGCCACCCCCATTGATAGGGGTCTTTACTGGCTTTGGTTGTTTGACTCTTATGTCTTTGCGTATAACACCGATATCTTCTCTTATATCCTCTCTCTTTTGCATTCCCCACAATCCGAGGACTACTCTATCATCATAACAATAGAGGAAGTCATCGTCGACATACTTGATTGCATCGGCCAAGAATTCGGCATCTGTGGCTTTACCATTCCCTTTTAGGCAATCAATTGTTGTCTGATAATGGGCGAGGGTCTTTTCTTTGATATTCCTGTATTTATCCTTATCCGCGTCAGAAAGCTCCCCAAATAGTGTAGGGGCATCATCCTGTGATGATTTGATTCCGTGAAACTCAATGTCATCATTATCCTTTTTTACAGGATAAGCAAGAAAGTTGAGATATTCGTCAGATATGTTTTTCCCGATAATGCTATTTTTCGCATTATCATACTTATCGAATATCAATCTTCCGTTGATGATCTGTTTGGCTTTGAAATATTTTAAGTTCGTCTTGAACAATGGCTCGTGGCCGATAAGAGTTCCCATACTATTCAATGCAGATATTATTGTATTCAGAGATTATCGAACCAAGCCTATCGTTGGCCGCAATATCGTAGTTTGGAATGTCGCAAACAGAGACGAAGCCAATTTTCAGATTATTGTACCATTCAATATAGTTCCTGTAACTTGGCAGAAACCTCATTTCTTCAGGGTGCTTCTGGATGATTTCACTCCAATTATC
>CAVKAQ010000182.1:0-2150 GCA_963654225.1 Butyricicoccaceae bacterium
AGAGGAAGCGTCATAATAACTGTACGTGTGAATTAAAAAGGCTTGAAATAAGCCGACTCTATTAAAAACTGATATTTACGGGCGACGTTGATAAACGTCAACGGCCCTGTTTTAAACATGGAAATGGGGAAAGTTGAATCACTGTTCAGCTTTCCCCAGTTTGTGTCCGATTTTGCCGGTCACAATTCAGTCCGGTTGTCTATTTCGGCTCGAATGATTATTTTTGCCGCCGTATTACTCTAAATTACGTAATTATCTTATGAAACGAACAAGGAACTGCCGTGTGGCAGCTGTCCTATTTTTGATGTCATTTTTTGTAAGACCGGCAGTCGCCGCGGATGACATCGACTCTCGGAAAAATTTATCCTATTCACTTGACTCAGTATCAGTTACGGGTAGCAGAGTGCCGATTTCCCTGGGCAAGAGCGCGCGTATAGTGACGTTGCTTGACAGCTCGCTCGTAGCGTCTCTACCTGTGGAGAGCGTGAACGACATTCTCAAATATGTTGCTGGTGTTGATGTCCGACAGAGGGGCGATATGGGCGCGCAGACGGATATATCAATGCGTGGAGGTACTAGCGACCAGATAGCTGTTTTTCTCAACGGAATAAATATATGTGATCCTCAGACTGGGCACAATACTGTGGACTTTCCGGTGGATATCAATGATATAGATCATATTGAAGTGCTTTCAGGGCCGGCCGGAGTCACTTACGGCTCGTCTTCATTGGTCGGTGCTATAAACATCGTGACGAAGAAGCCTACGGGAAATGAGGTCTCTGCTCACATAGAGGGCGGTTCTTACGGCTTTTTCAACGGCGGTGCGCGGGCCGGATTCTCTCATAAGAATTTCTCTTCGCAGTTGTCTGCCGGCTATCTCCGTTCAGACGGATACAGCAGAAATTCAGAAGGTGGGCTCAATAGTGATTACGAAACGGTAAAGGCCTTCTGGCAAGGCACATATACATCCAGTGTCGCGGACATCAGTTGGCACGCCGGAGTCAGCTCAAGGGATTTCGGCTCAAATACATTCTACAGCGCCAAGTTCGATGACCAGTTTGAGCATACGCTCAAGACATTTGCGGCAGTTCAGGCTCAGACTCACGGATTTATCAAATTCCGTCCGGCAGTCTATTGGAACCGTGGCGAAGACAGGTTTGAACTTGTGAGGGGAAATCCTGACAAAGTCGCTTATAATCATCATCGTACAAGTGTCTGGGGCGTAAACCTGAACAGCTGGGTCGAGACTGTCATCGGCAAGACTGCGTTCGGGGCCGAAATGCGCAATGAGGATATCATAAGCACCAATCTTGGTGAAGCGCTTTCCAATCCGAAGAAAATTCACGGGAAAAGTTCCGGAGAATATGTGAAAGGACTTAACCGTACAAATATCAGCATCTTCCTGGAACATTCCGTCGATATAAAGAATTTGTCGGCCAATGTCGGCGTCGCCGCGGTGAAGAATACGGGAAATGAGGATGACTTCAAACTGTATCCAGGCGCTAACATAAGTTACAGATTTTTGGGGGACTGGAAGGTGTATGCTTCCTATAATTCATCTTTGAGAATGCCTACGTTCACTGAACTTTACTACTCTGTGGGAGGACATTCTGCTGACAAGAATCTCAAGGCTGAACGTATGCAGTCTGTAGAAGGTGGATTGAAATTTTCACGTCCGTGGATCAATGCTGTCGCAACCGTGTACTACAATATGGGAAGCGATATGATTGACTGGACAAAGGACCTTTCTGAGGGAGAAGATGCGCAGTGGAAATCCTGCAATTACGCGAAAATCAATACGTTTGGTCAGGAATTCTCTGTCCGTTTGGATTTTCCTTCAATGCTTGTCAGAGATGACTTTTTCTTGAGAACTCTCGATGTCGCATACAGCCATATTTCACAGGACAAGAAGACTGAGCCGGGCATTCAGTCCAAGTATGCCCTCGAGTATTTGAAACACAAGGTCGTAGTGAAGGCGGACTTCCATATTTGGAAAGGTCTTTGCGCGAATGCTTCGTGGCGTTGGCAGGAACGTGTCGGCAACTACGAGAAATTTGAGAACAAGGTTTCGTTGGGGACTGTGGCGTATCGTCCATATTCTCTTGTGGATGCGAGACTTTCCTGGACTGACAAGTTCCGGTCTGTCGGGA
>CAVKAQ010000182.1:2199-3424 GCA_963654225.1 Butyricicoccaceae bacterium
GTCGGGAAGACGGCATTGTCGTACAGCGTTTATGCGGAGGTGAACAATATCCTGAATCATACGTATTACGATTATGGCAATGTTCCTCAACCTGGCATCACCGCCAAAGCCGGACTGATTGTAAATGTGGGAATTAAACATTGATATGCAATCTGTTGATATACAAGAAACTGAATTGATTATACCGTCGCCTGCGGGGGATATTTATGCGGTCTTCAATAAAGGAAAGGCGGTTGCCTCGGATGGCTCTGACTTAGAAAGACCTCTGGTGATGCTTTGTCACGGGCTTATGATGAATTGCGGGCAGAATCCAATTATGGGTGTCGCCAAGATTTTCAACGAGGCAGGCTACGATACATTAAGGTTTGACTTTCGCGGAAGCGGAAAAAGCAGCGGCCTCATAACGGAGATGACACCTCTCACGGAAGTGAATGATTTGCTTTCAGTCATTTCGTATGTGCGTGCTATGGGGCGCAGAATTATCCTGTGCGGTCATTCTCTTGGCGGGCTGGTGTCTTTGATAACCGCATCCCGCCTGGCGGATTCGACTGCGCACTGTGATTCTGGTCTTGAAGCCCTTTCGGACGGGAATGTCAGTGCTTTATCAGATGAGGAGAGTCAGCTGTCAAGAATCTCGGAGAATGGAATCTCGGCCCGGAATGGCCGGATTGATTCGGATCGGCTGGTCGTAGATGGTTTGGTCTTGTTGGCACCGGCTGTCAATATCGAAATGGACTCGAAAGCCGGTCGGGTGGCGGATGTGCATTTCGACCCGGTGAATATTCCGGACGAAGTGGAGGTGTGGGGCTCGCGTCTCTCAAAACAGTACTTCGTTACTGCGCAGAACCTGAATACTTTCGATGTAATCTCTCATTACAAAGGCCCTGTCTGCATTATGATGGGCGACAGGGACCGGATTGTGGAACTCAACCTCTCCGGTAGTATTCTTGAGGCTCTTCCGCAGGCCGAATTGCACACCTTGGAGCACGGCGACCATCTTTTCTCGCGCGGAGTACGTATCCGCGCAGGTGCGATTGCCGTCGATTTTTGTGATAGGTTTTTTATTTCCAATACTCGTAGAATAGAGCAATCGACTCAATGCCGGCAAAAAACTGGCGCAGCAGATAACTCTCGTTAGGGGAGTGGATAGTGTCGCGTTCGAGACCGAACCCCATCAGCAGCGGGTCTGCGCCTAGAATATTGCGCATATCAGCGAGAACGCAGA
>CAVKAQ010000183.1:0-3420 GCA_963654225.1 Butyricicoccaceae bacterium
GGCGCTCGCCGGATAGACGTCGAAGCGCAGGACCAGGTCTCCCTTCCGGGTGAATCTGTAGCCGCTCACTTCGTATTCCACGCGTTCGATTCCGTCGGCGTATTTAGGGATGTAGGCTATGGAGCTGATATCAATATCCGAAATATTGGAGTCCAGACTGTCCAGACGTTCCTTAATCTTATCCAGGTCTTTGGAATTGAGTGTATCCAGATCATTTATACGCTCCTTCAAGTGCTCTATGTCGGAATTCTTCGCGCAGCCGGAGAACATAGCCCCCAGCGCGAATACAAGGAAAAATTTGAAGATAGATCTCATATTGTTCTATATTTTAATTATTTGCAGAATACAGATTCATTATCAGTTCTTTTGAATTGTCGTGGATGCACGACGGGCTTTGGACGCATCCGCCTCACTGAAGTCACTGCCCATTCCTACAGATTCAATACGGTCTGCCGCTATGCCCCGCTCCACAAGCCACGATTGCACCGACTTCGCTCTGGCTTCGGAATACCGTTTATTCACTTCAGGTTTGCCCATCGAATCGCACCAACCCTTGACAATTATCCTGATTTCAGGATTATCGTTCAATATTGACAACACTTCCTGAAGTTTATTTTCCTCTGATGTCAATATTGTCTTGGAATTGAATCCGAAATAAATGTCAGGGAAAGAAATTGCCTTTTCATTCGAACCGGAATCTACCTTCCCAGCCTCTTTTTCAGCAGGCTCGGTTGTGTTCTCTGAAGGTGCAACTGACACAGGTTCTTTCTGCGCCTCTCCAGATATCGGTTCTTCAATTTTTTCAGGGCAAATGACTGGTCCCGGCTCCATCCTGACTGTCTTTTTCTTGTTCTTACCGAACACAAAGCCCAGACGGATTCCGCTTTCCAACACAAAATTGCTTTTGTGCAGATGTATAGGCATCGCATCTATCCTGCTTCCCGTGAAGTTTGTGGCGCCTGAGTATATTCCCAATTGGAGATGCCGCGTGATTTGGCAGGCAACCTGCAGATCACCGCCGTAGCCAAGATGCCATACTGTATTTCCTTTGATCCTGTCACTTCCGTCCGCGACGGTCTGGATGCTGCTTTTTGTGCTGACGCCATAAATATGCGGTGAAAGCGCTATAGACCATCGGCTGTCCTTAGTTTTATTGAAGAACCCAAGCAGATTGACATTGAGCCTTGCGCCATACTGGCCCATATTGACTCGACTTTGCAGGTCTTTGTATTGCCATCCCTCCATTCCGGAAACCGGGGCGTTATAACGCACACCATCCATTCCCAACCAATAATTCCTTTCCGCACAACAGTCCTGTTCCGTAAGCGTCATCTTCCCATATTTTGCAATGACTTCAGCTGAGAGCACAGGGTTGAAACGATAGCCCGCATAGATTCCTCCTGAAAAACCGAAATGAGTCTTGTCGTAGCCGAAACTCGAGAACGTGGAAAAACCTAAAGGCAAACCTCCCTCGACTCCAAAATACCATCCTTGTCTAGGCACAACCCTGTCGTCAGCATCCACAATCTGTGCAGACAACGAAGAAAAGAAAGATTGAGTTACAAGGATTACAATTAAAAGAAACAGCGCTTTTGTCTTCATTTTCATATGTTATCAGTTCTTAATCACGATGGATTTTCTTAGGCAAAATAACAATAAAAAATCAGAACGCCGACACCTTGAACTCGGTCAAATCCCCTATTTTTGGAGTTATTGTAAAATTTTGAAGATAAAACTACAAGCAACGTTGTCGTCAAAGCATTTTTTTGACGATACGGTTATTTTCTTCGTTGCTTCGTTGCTTCGTTGCTCCATTTTACTGCACAGGATATCCGAAGTGAAGAATTTTTGCCGGACACGGCAGCAACAGCCCGAACGGGCAGAGAAAACTCAGACTTTTACAGAAGTCTTATACGTATATACTTTTTAGGATTTTCCTCTATCTTCTTCACCAGGCTGTCGATATCCTTCAGAACTGAATCCAGAGAGTCGTATGCACTGCTGTCTTTCGTTAGCTTGCCTATCGTACCGTCAGGATCGTTAAGACTGTCCACAAGATTCTGCAGAGACTCTGCAAGAGCCTTCACGTCAACCTCGCCAAGTCCGTCGGAAAACTTTTGCACTCCGGTCATAGAAGAATCCGCCTTATCAACCAGCGAAGTCAGTTTTACTGAAGCCTCTTTCAAATTAACTATCAGAGTCTCAATGTCATCCGAATGGCCGGCAAGAGAATTAGAGAGCGTTTCAACGTTCTTCATCGTAGCCTGCAAATGAGTCATTGAACTGCGCAAGGTATTCTCGTCGATTCCGCTGAGCACTCTGCTAATTGCGGCACTGGCAACTCCAAGACTGTCAATCGCGTCTGTAGCCTTTACGATGAGCGGTCCGATCCTGTTGGTCAACGAGCTTAACACATCCGGCGTATAAGAAGGCTCCAGTTCAGCACCGTCTTCGATGAACTCGGATGAAGTTCCAAGATCCAGACGGATACCCTTGCTGCCCATAAGATCAATGCTGTATATGGTCATTTTCGTATCGACAGGTATCGCAAACTTTTTCACAATCGAGCAGGTCACATCAAACACCTGCGTTTCAGGATTATAGTTTACTTCCGTCACACTTCCGGCCTTATACCCTTTAATATATACTGGATTGGAGACAACCAAGCCTTCGACATTATCATAATGAGAGCATATTTCTATTTCCTTACCGAAAATGTCCTTTCCTCGAAGGTAATTGATGACAAAGAATGATGCCACCAGAACAACAACCACAAACACGCCGATGCGGGTTTCTCTACTTATTTTCATACGATTGCTCTATTTTGCTGATTTTACATTGTCTCCCTCAATTGACACCAGAAAAGAATCGGGAAACGACTTTTTAATCTTGGCATTTTGAGTTTTGGCGCTTTCCAAAGTCTCGGAAACGCCAAGTACATACTTATATATATTGCCGCACTTGATGCGCGTGACAGCAAATCCTTTGAAATAAGAATCGCCGGTTTTCATCAATTTTCCTGATGCAAGGACCTGAGTACCATATTTGATTCCGGTATCGGCTGTCTTGCCGGCACTGACGGCAGATTCGGACGGCTGCTTCACGACTTCAGTCTTTTGGCTTGAAGAAGACGCTTTCCCAGAATCGGACGTCACAGATGCCGAAGATGATGTCACCGGTGAAGACGATGAAGAAGTACCGGCATTTACGCTGCCGTCATACCGTTTCTTGAATACGACAAACGCTTCAAATATATCCTTCGCTATCTTCTCCCTGCCGTCTTCCGAGCGGAGGACAGCGAGATCCGTGGCATTCGACATAAACCCTACCTCAATCAGAACGGCAGGCATCGCAGTCTTCCACAGTACATAGAAAGGGTCCTGCCATATACCCCTGCTGTTGCGCATAGGACCGGATGAC
>CAVKAQ010000184.1:0-3415 GCA_963654225.1 Butyricicoccaceae bacterium
CTTCCCCGACATCGACGGCATCGAAGCCTGGCGCCGCAAAGCCGCCGAACGCCCCAACCTCGCCATCACAGTCTCCGACCTCGTCCTCCACAGCGCCACCCCCGAGGACCACGCCGACCACATCGACATCGCCGACCTGCTCATCAGATGGAGACAGACCGGAGGAGCCGCCGATGATGCGGCAGGAACGGCTGCCAACCCGGTCTTCCTCCAGATTCAGCACTACATCTCCCCGGAACACCACGACAATGTCCTCGCATTGATAGAGGAGTTGGAGCTGGAGCTGCGAGGGTGGGAAGGATGTAATCATCTATAGAGATGAAGCAAGTACTCTCATACAATTCATTCCTTGCCCCTTTGTGTTTTTGTATCGCATTTGCTATTGATCTGATGTTCACCTCCACCAAATATACATAAACAGACTGCCGTTTATTCAAATAGCCCCATATGTATCGATGAAAATTCGTAACTTTGGATGTTTAAAGCAGTAAACATACACGTTACAGATTTTACACATCATATTCAATGAGCCAAAATCTTATAACCAATCAGGATAAGTTCCTGTCGGAAGTCTTTAACAACATCCTGCCAGGGTGTGATAAGGCATATTTCCTAGTCGGATATTTCTATTTCTCTGGCTTCCAGGAAATATATGAACAACTTAGAGACAAACGCCTCCGAATTCTTGTCGGTCTCGATATTGAGCGCAGCATGGCCAACAGTATACGTGAAATTGACGATTATTCTCAAACTACAAAGACACGTATACAAACTCGCGATGAGTACTATCAGGGGCTGGTCGACATCTTTAACAATACGGACTTCTTTGACACTGAGCGTCAAATTGAGGCTTTCAAGTTATTCTGCGATAAAATCTCGGACGGGACTCTGGAAATTCGCAAAACACAGGACCCCAATCACGCAAAACTATATCTTTTCGAGTATAAGCCCGAAAACCAAGCGATTACTCAACAGCCTGGCCAAATGATTACCGGCTCAAGCAATCTCTCCGTAGCCGGTCTTAAAGGTCGTATCGAACTGAATACCATACTCCGTGACCCTGTCTACTACAATGAGGGCAAGGAACTCTTTGACAATCTATGGGAAACAGCGGTACCTGTGGCCGACCTTGAGCACCTTCCGGAATTCACTGAGAAAGTCATCAAGAAAATCTGGATGGAGAAACTTTACTCCCCCTATGCAATGTTTATCCGCATACTACAGGAATATTTCTCCCAGCCAGATGACAAGAATCTTCTGAAGCCGAGCGATATTACCGATGGAACATACACCGACCTCAAATACCAGATAGATGCCGTTCAAATGGCGATGAAAGCCATAGACAATCACGACGGCGTTATTATTGCCGATGTCGTTGGGCTTGGTAAGAGTATCATTGCCTCAACTGTAGCTAGAAACCTACATTTGCGAACTATCATCGTTAGTCCACCACACCTCAAACAACAATGGGAGGAATATAAAGATCAATTTGGCTTCACTGCATCTGTATTCAGTAGTGGTAAGATAGAATCCGCCTTGGACCACTATAGGACGATTGTACGTAATAACGAACAGTTCCTGATTATCGTAGATGAGGCACACAAATACAAAAATGAGGAAATCCAGGATTACAGTATTCTCCACGACCTATGTATGGGCAACAAGGTGATGCTCCTGACAGCGACTCCGTTCAATAATCGCCCGAATGACATCTTCTCGATGCTCAAACTCTTCCAAATCCCGAGCAAATCGACTCTGAAAACTGTTGATGACCTCGGCGCTGCATTCCGAGAGCTTATCAAGAACTATGAGGATATGGTGGATGCTCAACGCAAAAAGACTGTATCCGAGGATGAAATTAAAGCCGAAAGTCAGCGAATAGCCAAACAAATCCGTTCAATTATTTCACCTCTTGTTATCCGCCGCTCACGTTTGGATTTGGATGAAATCCCCGCATACAAGGATGACTTGAAAGCCCAGAAAATTCAGACGGTCATTCCTGAAGACCCTGTGTCGCTTACATACAACCTTGGCAAAGAGAAAGATTTGTATCTCCGCACGCTTTCCAAGATATCACCGACTGCGGATGAAAAGTTGGAGCATAAGGATGATGACCATTTCGTTTACTACAAATCAGCTCGTTACAAGCCATCATCCTATCTTACCGATGACAACGATCTACGGGAAGAATTAAAGCGGGATTTGGAAAAAAAGACCGGAATCAGTCTTGATCTCCTGCTTGGACGACAGGCTAGCGTTTCTGATTTTATGCGGAAAATGCTGGTCCGCCGTTTCGAAAGTTCCGTGGCCGCCTTTAAACAGTCCTTAAACTCTATGATTCTTTCATCAGAGAGTATTCTTCGGTGGATTGAAAAACGGGATAAGATTCCCGTCTATAAGAAAGGTTCACTGCCTGATGTCGAGGAGTTCTATGAAACCACAGATGACAACTTGAACCAGGAAATAGAAGAAGCCTTCGAAAAGTACACAGACCGTGGTTTCTTCGAGATTGATATGAAATATATCAAGCGTGATGAGTATCTGGTCGATATGCATGCCGATTTGGCATTGCTCCGGGCAATTCGAGAAGAATGGTTCGGCAAAGACCAGAAAATCCGCTTTGACCATAAGCTCACGGAATTCAAGGCGCAACTTCGCTTTCTTCGTCAGAGTGATCCCAAGCGCAAGATTGTCGTATTCACTGAATTTGCCGACACAGCCAATTATCTGGGAAATGCCTTGAAGGATGATGATTTAGGTATATTTAAGTACACCTCTGGAGATAGTTCCGTTACCAGCAAAAAGACCATACGAGAAAATTTCGATGCCGGTCTCAAAAAAGACTTTCAGAAAGATGACTATCAGATTCTGATTGCCACGGATGCCATATCCGAAGGCTACAATCTTCACCGCGCCGGAACAATCTTTAACTACGACATTCCATACAATCCTACCCGTGTTATCCAGCGTATAGGTCGTATCAACCGTATCAACAAGAAAATGTTCGATAAGTTGTACATTTACAACTATTTTCCAACGGATATTGGCGAGCAGGAGACCAGAACCAAACAAATTTCCACACTAAAAATGGCTATGATTCACGCTATTATGGGGGAGGACACCAAAGCACTCACCAGCGATGAACAGCTCAATGCGTTCTTCAAGGAAAGATATCGTAAGGAATTGGCGTCGAGCGAAGAACTTTCGTGGGATACCAAATATCGCCGCTTTATTGACAGCGTCAAAAATACAGACATATATCAGGAAGCCTTAGACATCCCACACCGTGCTCGTATCGGTAGAAATGTGAAGAAACCAATACAAGGCGTTCTTTTATGTGGTAAAAAGGGCAACGATTTCGTATTCAAATTGGGACAGCAGGACGATATAAATCCCATCTCTATAAGTACAGAAG
>CAVKAQ010000185.1:0-3350 GCA_963654225.1 Butyricicoccaceae bacterium
GACTAATTTACTGTTCTTAAATGCCCACTTTCCGAAATCCAAATTCATAGCAGACCTCCTATGTTAGAAGCTCCGGTTGCTGGAACAATGTTGACAGCTTGTCCCTCAGTAATCTTATGGACTCCGGCGGTCACAATCACATCTCCTTCCGTCAATCCGTTCGAGATTACCGCAGTGCCGTCTGAAGCAAATCTTTTGACAGAGACCTCCTGTCTTGTGGTCTTTCCGTCAACTATTTTCCACACGAACGCCTTGCCTTCTTTGCTGAACAAAGCTGTTGCACTTATTGAAATAGAACGTGTTTCAGAATTATTACGGTTAACTTTCACGATAGTGTTCATTCCGGGGGCGATGCTGTTTTGCGATCCCTCTACAGATAACCGTATTGTATAAAGCTGATTCGAATTGGCTTTAGGACTCGTGCTCAAATATCTGAGCTTGATGTCGTTACCTTTGAGAAAACTGAACGACGCCCCGAACGAGCACTTCGGACCTATATTCTTATACTCCTTTGCGGGCACATTGATTTCAATCTCCTTCGCACCGTCAGCGACAAGGCATATCACAGGCATTCCTGCGCCGACAATTGCCGGTGCATCATAATAATGTTTCTGGATACGTCCTGAATATGGCGCGTATATCTTGGTGTCAGCAAGTTGATTCTTGCTGTTCTCGTACTTTGCCGTAATCTGCTGCAATCCGTAACGAGCCTTGTCATAATTGGCTGCGGAAGTCGCTTTCTGTTCGTATAAGCGTGTCACACGTCCTGCTTCAGCCTTTATGCTATTATATTCTGCTTCAGTTGCTTCCAGCTGAGTGCGGTAATCCCTGTCATCCAAGGATGCAATAAGTTGTCCTTTTGAAACAGTTTCTCCGTCCTTAACATATATTTTGTTTAGTTTTCCCGGCACCTGGAATGCCATATTGACTTCATTGGGTGCGATTACCGTTCCCGGAAATTCCAAAAAAGCATCGGTTCCGCACACTTTGACCGTATCAGCTTTCACAAGCAGAGTCTTCTTTTCAGTCTGTTTGTCCTGCGCACAAGACATCACCGCCAACGACATCATTGCAAGTGTGACGACTTTAGTCAATGCGAGTCCGTTTGACTTTGCATAAATCATTGAATTTTCCATATCTGCATAATTCATTCAAGTCGCGAATTTCGTTTGTGCCAGTGTCTTCTTCAAGTCTAATATTGATTGAAAATTGTTCAATATGTGTGAAGATTCAGCAGGAATAGTACAAAATGAAATAAAAATTGTTTAATTTGTATTGTTGCTTTTGCAATACATCAAGTTAATCCTGATTCAAGAACAAACGGTTATGGCATTCAACGGCTAAAATCCGGTTTGCTTAATATGATATAAAACAAACTTTGGAGTTATGGAACTGGCGGATATACCTGAAATAGGATTGTTCGAATTGCATCAGGAAGACATCCTTGGTGCCGGAAGTATTATCAAGCTGGACCGTAATGGGTTTTTCTATTGCAGGAAAGGCTCTTTGAAAATCGTATTCAACGAGCGGACATTCCTCCTGACAAAAGGCGATATATTCGTTTATCTCCAGAATAATAATATATATGTGAAGGAAGTCAGCGAGGATATCGAAGGTATAATAGGAATGGCAAAATTCGAGTTCGTGCTTTCTGCTGTGCATTTGGTGGCGGATTCCGATACGCTTCTTACATTGCGTGACCGCCCCTGCATTTCGCTGAGCGCGGGCGGACAGGAACGTCTTGAAGAACTGTTCGCTGTCATCCGCACAAGGTCCTCTGAGTGTGACAATCCGATAGTCTATCAGATTCTGCTGGGCTTGGCAAAGGCGCTCTGCTATCAAATTATGTATGAATATGTTTCAGGAAAGCCAATCGACACATTGAATATGAACAGGGGAGATATGCTTTTCCATAAATTCATAATCTCGGTAAAGAAGAATTATGTCCAGCACAAGGACGTGACATTTTATGCGCAGGAAAACTGCCTGTCGCCGAGGTATTTCTCGACCATAATAAAGGAGAAGAGCGGGAAATCTGCGCTTCATTGGATTTCGGTCATAGTGATAGACGAGGCGAAGCGACTTCTTGACGATTCGGAAAACAGCGTAAAAGACGTAGCTTTCAAACTCGGTTTCACCAATCAGTCCTTCTTCGGACGCTATTTTCTGAAATATTGCGGCAAGACGCCAAAGGCATACCGTTCTTCGTTGCGGCTTAATGACTAATTTATAGCAATTTCTTGCAAATAATTGTCCGAAATTTCATTAACTTTCGCGGATTTTAATGAAATTTTGTTATGAAAGAGATTTACGCAGCTCCAGTGTTGGAGATAGTAGAGTTTACCCCTGAGTTGGAATTTGCATCAGGGGGGGGGGACTAATGATGATTACGACTTTGATTATTTTGATTTCTCCAGCAACGGAAAGTAATGACGATGAATATGAAACAGGTATTCAAATTTATTGTGCTCGCTTTCTCCGCGTTGATTATCTTTTCGTGTAGCAGAGAACTGGCTGAAAATGAAGGGAACGGGACTCAGGAACCGGAAACCCATATCGTCAATTTTACGGCCTCATACGACAACGGACAGGAGACTTCAACAAAGGTAGATATTGACATTGACGAAACCAATAAGAAGGCAAAAGTGTCATTTACAGCCGGAGATTATATATTGATTTGGGATGGTAACCATGCGACAAGAACTGTTGTTCTTAAAGACGAAAATATAAATCCCGACGGTTCTGCATCATTTTCTGTGGATTTAGCATCAGAAAAGTATTATGCTCTTGCCTTGGATTCTCCTTATTTGTTCAGTTCCACTGGAAGTGGCATAGGCGTAAATACACGCAACGACGCGTTCAATGATATTGCAAAAGGCAGAATTCCGCACGCTGCATGGGCGCAGTGCTCAAGCAGTGAAACAAAGCTTTCTTTCAAGAATTCCTTGACCTTATTCAAATACTGTACGGTAAGCGAAGGCGCTGAAACTGTTACATTTACCGGGAATAATGACGAAAATGTAACTGGCTGTTTTCAGTTTGCTATCCATAATGACAAAAATGGTAAAGCGTCCTTGTATGAAAACGAGCAAGCGTCCTGCTATGTATATAAAAGCCTCATATCCAGAGTAACCGGTTGGTGGGAGGACTGCTGGTTCGCTCTCCCTCCGGGAATCACCTTCTCAAAAGGCTTCACGCTGACTGTCAAGGACGGTAACGGGGATGAACTGACAAAAGTCACAACCAACAAATCGTTTACAACAGTAGCCGGCAAGTTATGGGATCTTGGCGTGCTGGAGGGCAGCGGAATGACTCCGTATGAAATGTGGCAAGCCGGATACAGCGTTAAA
>CAVKAQ010000186.1:0-3315 GCA_963654225.1 Butyricicoccaceae bacterium
TCTCAGACGGGGAACAATCGGACGGGACAGTGACTGACGCTCTCAAAATCAGCGGGTCGAAGACGGCTGAACTATCCATCACCGCCAACAGCGATTATTATGTCAACGCCTTGAAAAATATGAGAGTTTTTTGCGCGATTGAGGGCAATGGGCACTCTACCGTCTCGAAGACAGCCGGGTTCATCACCGAGTAAATCCAGCAAAAACTGATTTATTCGACAACCATTGAGGAAAACAAGGAAAAGGATGACCGGAAATATTTTCAGCCATCCTTTTTCTATTTATTTACCAGCCTCTCAGGCGCTTCGTTTTCTTTTTCGCGACGCGTTATGTGGAGGCCGATAAAGTGTGTGAATATCCCTATTTCTTGAATGCAGCGACGTCTGCCGAGCTCGTAGGGATAATCTCCGTCTTGTCATTATAAAGTTCTACGACACCATAGATATCAGCGGTCGTGCTGGCAGCGAAGCTCTCAGTACCGAATTTTGCTGCCTTAACGACATAGACAGTCACTGTCGTGTCGTTCTTTCCCGTGAAACTGTGTCCGCTCTTTATGTTCTCATTGTACCAGGTAGAAGATTCTGCCGGCGATGTAACGTCTTTAACCTTTACATACTGGCCGACATAGCTTGTAAGTTTATCGTCTGCGACCTCTGGTACAACCATTGTCGCCTTCTCCTCAGTCGGATATATCGTGGCGTTCGTTATCGTAGGAAGATTCCTTGAAATCGTATATTTGGCCATCTGCAAGCTAACGATAACCTTTGTACCTACAGGAAGCGTAGATTCCGTGTAATCGTCGCCCTTGATTATTATGCCTGAATCTTCCGCACCGGTATTATCGACAAGTGAAATCACGCCCTTCAGGTTGCCGCCTTCGTTATTTGCAGCGACATATCCTTTGACAGCGACAACGCTTGTAAGCATATCACCAGTCTTGAAATCAGCCAGTTTCTTGTTGAGTTCCGCAACGGTTATGGCGTCCTTCTCGTCCGGTTTAGTCTCTTTCTCCGCCGGTTCTATGCTTGTGGCCATCGTGGTCACATACTTGACGCCGTCGCTTTCAGTAACACCGAGAAGATAACCGCATACGATAATCTTCACGCCATCGTATTTGCTGATATTGAATCGGCTCTCAGGATATGAGATTGAACCCTGCACATCAGTACCGTCAACTGTCACATTGTAATGCCACTGGTAAATCTGATCCTGTGTAGATTTAAGAGTGCCGGTGTATGTGACATACTTGATTGAGAGGTTGTTCACATAAGAATTGAACTGAGTAGCCTTAAACTCTTCAGGGGTCGGATACGTCACATCACTGTGGCTTGAAACTGTCACGACAGATGTTCCGTCAAACTGTTTCATTCCGCCGTATTCGGTTGTAGGGCCCTCAACTGTAACATTGTCGCCAGCAGTCATTGTGTGGCCTTTCATAAACACGAGAATGGAACCCGTATTGTCTTTTACGAGGAAGCCTTTTGTATGGATAGCCATCACTGTACCCTGAATCTTGTATGTTTCATCGACAGGAGAGTTGAGCACATCCGAGATATTGGAAAGCGGTGTCTCCACTTCTTTTCCGAACTCAACCTGCTGACCGCCGTTGCCTTCCACGAGAAGCACGTCATCAAGTCTGTTTACGCTGAATGACTTGGCAGCGAACTTGATATACAGGGTATTGGTACCTGCAGGAAGAGTGAAGTCGGCAACTGCCTGTCTCCATTTTCCTTCGTGGGTATCCTCGACTCCGCCGAAGTCATAATCCAATGCAGGAGACCACGTAGAGCCGTCTGCGGAGAGTTGAACTGTGAAGTTTGACTTGATGAAGGTGTTGGCGCTTCCCTGAGAATAATACTGTGCTCCGAATGAAAGCTTCAGATTCTGTGAAGGAACTGCTATCTTGCCGATTGTGAACCAGTTAGGCTTCTCGGTAGAACCTCCGAAGAAGATGTTGTTGTTGCCAGAGCCATCATAAGTGGAAAGCGAACCTTTGGACTCCTGGTTGGTGCGGACTGACATCTCCTGATAGTCATATTCTACCGCAGATGCGCCTGTACCTTTCTCATTCTTCCAGCCGTCGAACTGGTCAAGCCAAGGCCAACCCTTTGTAGTGCCATATTTCTCGGAATCCTGAACAGCAACTTCCTTGTCGAAAGTGTTGTAGTAGATTGCGCCTTCAGGAACTTCTTCCTCGTGAATGCCGTTGTCAACGACCTCGACAGGGACGGTGTACATATATGTTTTATATGAGCCGAAGAGCCATCCTGTTATCGTGAGCGAATGTCTGTTGTATTTCTCCTTGAATTCGTCTGTCATATAGTCGAGGCTGCCGATGTTGTCGGTGCCGTCGATTTCGACATTGACGTAGTTGCCAGCAACAATGACTGTACCGGTATAGGTAACATACTTGATTTCAGGAGATTTCATATAGGCGTCAACATCGGTGCCGGTGAAATTTGCCGGTGTCGGCTGAGTGAAATCACCGTGCCAGGTTTTCTCGAGCAGCACGCCTTTGCCGAACTGAATAAGACCGTTTCTCTTGGTAGTGGTGCCGGCAACGACCGTAACCATATCGCCTACCGTAAACTCGTGGCTGTCACCAATATAGGCGTAGATGCTCGCGCCATCTTCCTGGAGAATGACTCCCTGTTCGTTGGCAGCTACGATTGTCACGCAATCAACGTCTGCGAATGAACTCCCGACATTAGCCTTGAGGACATCAGCGATTGTAACAGTACCTGTTTTTTGAGGTTTTGGATTTTCCGGTGTGATTTCTTCCTTCTCTCCGTCACATCCCGAGATAAGCGCTCCGATAACGACAAGGGCCAACGCCTTGAGCGGAGTCTTCCAGATCAGTTGTTTCATTTATACTATAATTGTTTGGTGAATTCTCAAACGCGGCGCAAAAATACAGCATATTCCATTACCGCCCAAACACTTTCTTCTCTACATCGTTTCAAGGAAGTGATGTCACTCAAGATGTCACTCAAGATGTCACTCAAGGGAAAAATCTAGACAGTTGGATTGAATATCAGATTTGTCGGCAGCGGATATAGCGGATATTGGGAGATTGACAAGAAATGAAAAAGCCCGGTGAGATACCGAGCTTCGCAAAACCACCTATTTCTATGCTACCTTCAACGCCATACGTCCTGTCGGTTTCACGCCCAAAGCATGGATAATATCGTTCTTCTCATATTCTTATTATTTCAAAGTAGACATATCTATCACATATCTGAATTTTACTTCTCCAGCAGATACTTTTCGATAGGCTTCATCCACGGAAGCACCGTTGGCGGGGATGACTTCCAC
>CAVKAQ010000187.1:0-2080 GCA_963654225.1 Butyricicoccaceae bacterium
AGAATCCTTTTCATAACCACACCTACTTGACATTACGCTCTATAGTGAATCCGCTGATTGTCATCAGCTCTTCAACCGGGATTTTGAAAGTTTTTTTATAGCGAAATCCTATATCGCCGGAGTTCATTTCCGGGATAAAAAGGAAACGTCTTGTCCCATATAGTTGCTTGTATAATGTAGTGCACCACTCCACGACTCCTCCGTCAAACCAGCCATCTTCTTTACTAGCCGATGGAGCCATGAAACTTTTCTTTGTGTATTGTGAGTCCCATGTCGTACAAGTTATATTCAACATTGCTTTATCGAATGAATATGTATTTTCATTACTGTCCGTTATGACAAAATTGAAACAACCGAAATCCTGTTGTATATTGTTAACTCTTTTAGCGAAGACATCAATATCACATAGCGCGAACAATCTTTCTTTGTCTGTAATTTCAGCGGCAAAACCCTCATCCGATGGGGAATGAGATGTAAGCGAATTGACTTTCATTTTGACGACCAATTCCGAATAATACTTTACGCCGAGTTCTTCCAGTTGTTCCACATTGCTGACGCTCAAGGACTTCAATGTATTATATACCATATCTGTAAATACCTTGTAGTTCTCATTTGCCTTGGCGATGGCCGTAATGTCAACCTTCCCGTCTGCAGTCGGTTGTCCGATTACCACCTCATAATCATACATCGTTGCAGCAACTGACTCAAGAGATTTATAGAGATGCTCGATCGCTTTCTCCGCATTCTCCTTATTCAGCTTTATCAATTTCAGATTCGCCCCGAAAACGGCTCCTGCGAATTCACAAGATGCGCCCTTTGATTGTGCAAAATTCACCAGATTCGAGACAGAGACGGTCGCCTCCACGGAAACACTCTTATTCCCGTTAGCCTGATCCACACAGCCAAGTTTCTTGTAGGAATGAATGTTTCCGGACGACACCGTCACAATCTCATCCTTGACAAGTTCGTCATTCAATATGTCCGTGTTCGCGGAGACGAACACTCCGTAAGCCTGTTCAATCGCACTCCGCAAAGCCTCGTTCACGGCCTCATTTTCTGTAGGAGCTTCTCCCGATGTGACAAGAGTGACCTCATTCACCTGAGCAAAAAGCGCAGATGACAGTGTGAAGAAAAACAGCACGGACAGTGCCTTTAGAGTTTTTACCATAATCGTATAATATTTTCTGTTATTGTTTTGGGCTGGTTTTTCGCATACGCCAGGCTCACTTCACGACTTGCGGCAAGGGCATCCTTGCGGTAAGCCTGTTCATCATTGTATTTCTGTTTCGAGAACTCAAAGTCTCGCTGCTCCTTTTGCCGCTCATAGGCAAGCGCATCCTCTTCCTTTTTCCTCTGGTATTCCTTTTCCTCTTTTTCCCTCGCCGCCGCTGCCGCCTCGTCTGCACGAAGTTTATTGTCAATCTCCGCGAGCAAGGTATCTGCCTCTCCAACTGCCGAAGACATCGGGGAAATGCGGGCGAGCAGTTCGGATGCTTTCTTGCCGGCATCGTGGTTTTTCTCTGCTGTCCAGACAGATTTCGCCTGTCTCAGCAAGGACTCCGCCTCATCATCAATCTTCCGCTGATAGACAGCGATGGCGGCATTCTGACATTCTGATGTAATTGCCGCATCTATTTCCGGAATTGACGTCAACTCATAGAGTGCGGCATCATACTCCTTGTTTCTCGCCAATGCATCGGCCTTCTTCAGAATAGCCTTGTAATTGTTTCTGTAATATTCTGATATGGACTCTCTTGCGGCCGCAAGCATTGCAGAAACCTCCTTGTTCTGCGGAGAAATGCTCTGAAACGATGAAATGAATGCCTTGTTCTCATTTGTGCCGATTCCTTTGGCCTCCACGGTGCAAGACTCGTAAATTCTGTTGTCAATGGCATCCCCTATAAAAAAGGTTACATCCATTTTCTGGGAAATCCGAGGCGGATTAGTAGGAAGCACATCCTTTGTTCCGATGCTCACTTTAGCGGTGAGGACAAAACGCTGGAAACCCTCGCTCGCCATAAACCCGTTCTTTGTCAATACTGACATCAGTTTAGTCGTCAATGCTTTCTCGGCTTCGGAC
>CAVKAQ010000187.1:2167-3314 GCA_963654225.1 Butyricicoccaceae bacterium
ACGGTATCGAGTCATCCGCCAGAACGACTGCGACAGGCAGATTGAATTTTTCCTGCGACACTGCCGACAAGCTGCACCCTACAATCGCAAGGAGCGTAAAAATGATTCTTTTCATAGCGTTACTTCTCTCCCAGTACAATCATCGCCTCTCCCAATCCACGTGTCACGACCTTTGAGGTTATGTTGAACGGATCTTTCTGTAGATATTTCCTGAGCTGGTTGGCAAAACCTCTCGCATCGAGTTGCATTCCTCTCTCGTTCTTTATCGGAATCCGCACCTGTTCAAGCTGCATAAAATTCTCTGTCGCATCCGAAAGATTGAAATTGCCGCCGACCGTGTTCTGATGAAGCCATTCAACTATACAGTCTGTCAATTCCTCTCCGTCATACTCAGTCTCCAAATCATTCTCCCAACTGTCCCATCTCCTAATAGTCATAACTATCTCACGTCCTTTGACTTCAAGTTCGTAGAAATAATTGTCAAGTTTCTGAGTAAATTCAGGAATATGGGCTTTGACAGCTTTCTCGAGCAGCCGGGGAACTATATCCTCCGCAGCATCGCCTGTTCCTGTTGCGGAGGCTATTCTTTTGCTTGTGTAAGAATCAATTGCATCAAGTTGGAAAGTCACGGATTTACCTGCAGATTCTCTATTTACCGACCATCCTATCTGGATAATCATATCGGACTTGGACTTCCTCTTCAGCACATCAAGTGGACTTTCTACCAGGGAAGCTCCGCTTGTCGTACTCATCATTGCATTGTCCTCTCCTTGCCGGACATCCAGATTTTTGAGTTCCTGCTCGGAATCCTTGACCGGATAACCGCATTCGGCGAGAAGACCGCCGACAATAGAAATTACGGTACTGAGTTCGGCATCGTCCTGAAACGCGGCTTTGTAATCAGGAATCTTCACGGTCGTTCCCTGATTGTCAAAATCGGCCATAAAGTACCTCTGGCTGCACCAGTTGTCACTTGGAAGAATCATAAGGGTAGGTTTCTTTCCCTGAGCATAAGACTGTGTCAAGGAAAGAAGAACGGCTGATAAGCAAAGTATTGCTTTCTTCATAGTTGTCAGAGTTTATTTTTTATGCTTCGGGACTTGAGTTTTACAAATAAAGTTTCAACTTTCTTTCAATCTCTATCAGC
>CAVKAQ010000188.1:0-3195 GCA_963654225.1 Butyricicoccaceae bacterium
ATTTTGCAGATACCTTCATCATAATCAATTGATTCCGGTAATTGATATGTAATGTGTTGCATCCATATTTGAATTTCGCCAATGTCAGGGTATCGCTGAAACTTGGTATATATAGCTTTAACAACCCTCGTCTTCTCCTTCGTAGATGTGATTTGATTTACCAAGAGACTAACAATTGACAAAATAATCTTGTACGCTTTAGGACTCGACATCGCAATGTCAGTAAAAATCGAAATCAATACATATTTATCGCCACAAATGTCAAGTTTTACCTTCAACCTTTGTGCAAAGGTGGTAAGTAATTTCAGTAGCGTTCCACTATTAGGATAAGACTTTGAAAACTGATGAATGAATAATGCCTCTTGTTGAAGGTTCGACATCGTGGAATATATCCGTTTCCCAGCTTTTCTGTACAATGGGATATTAGCCACATAAGCGTTCTTATCAGGCTTAATCGATTCAACAATAATATCTTCCGTCAAGTATGTTTTCCTCGCGTTTAACTGAAAGTTAAGGTCAGACAAAACATCTTGAAGATGGAAGGCTATCTTCTCAATTTCTTCCTTTGAATTTGAATATATTCTATAATCATCTCTGTATCGAATTATCTTATATTTCGATATATCGTCTTTCTTTAATCTTTTGTCAAGTTCTTTATCAGTGTAGGCTAATATTATCTCTGCAATGAAATCTGACAATACACTTCCCTGAGGTATGCCATTTGTCTGCCCATATTGCATGCTCTGAAGATAGCCATCAATCATATTACCCAGCAAACCCAAGTTTCGTTTTTTTTGTTTGGCCTCCTCTTTTCCAATCAATGCCCACGCAACAGTATGAGTATATATCGAACCATAACAGTTTGTGATGTCTGTAACAAACAAATACCTATATGATATGGATAGTTCAAGACTTCTTTGCTCCACATATTCCCACCAAGAGATAACATTAGCAGATGAGTGAGATTTATTATATTTATCTTTAACCTTTGGAATACTGGCAACTTCGATGCTATCCACATGTAATTCTTCGAATCTATTCTTAATCTCTTTCCAATTGTTGCGGTTAGTCATCGTCTTTACCAACAGATAATAAAGATATGGATTTATCAGTTGAATCGGTCGATAAGAATACTGAGCATCTTTTTTAACCAACAACGAATGATTTACACCTTCCATTTCGGAAGGCGTTATCTTTGAGTTCTTCAGTATTGTCTTCATGTCCTTATTTCCAATGACTCTTTGAACATAATCCAAGACAGGCTGAAAGTCAATATAAACAGGGAACTGCATATTACAATAGTTTTGTGACTCCATAAAATATTGACGAGCCTTTGTGTATGACAGACCTAATATACTCTTCATATTCTAAACAACTGCTCATGGTATAATCACATCAGAACTCCTCACTTTATGAAGGGGGGGGGACAACGAAATTTATTCAAAATTCTTTATGGTATATAGAATCCCATCTTCCGCCCTAACCGGCATCATGTCTTTTCCGAGGGCAGACTTGCCTACGCTGACCCTGCCGTTTGCGACGAGGACCGATATCTGGGCGGTGGTGAGGGAGTTCGTCAACCTCATCAGCACCATCATCGCCATGAGGGTCAAGAAACTGTTCAAAACATAGCCTCACCGCCATCATCTTTCAAGTCCCATCACCTCGCAGAGCCTGTCCAGTAACATCTTATTGTCGAAGTTCCGGTGACAATACTCTCTGCCGCGTCGTCCCATCTCCGCAAGCTCTGAAGATGGCATTACCTTAAGACTCCGAATCGCATCAACAAGCCCGGCTACATCTCCGGCCTCTACCGCGACACCACATCCTGAATCCTTGATGAGAGCATTTCCTTCTCCGCTGATCATCCCCACTATCGGCTTCCCTGCCGCCATATATGCCTGTATCTTCGCCGGAGCAGTGAGCCGAAAAAGCTCATTGTCGCACAAAGATACCAGCATCACATCCGCATCCTTAAAAAACGCAGGCATGGCTTCGGCAGGGAAGCGACCCAATGTCACAATCCTGTTCCCAAGCCCCAGCTCCTCAATCCGCTGATCAAGCCAGACCTTCTTCCTGCCGTCGCCGACAATCACGAACCATATTTCCTCATCGTCTCCTAACATCTCCACCGCCTCTGCGATATGCTCGAAATCCTGAGCCTCCCCCACATTTCCGGCGAACAGCACCTTGAAGCCTTCCGGCAACGCAGGAATCGTCGTCTCAAAAGAAGAATTACCCGAGAACACATCCTCCGCCCAATTCGGAAAATAGACAATCTTGTCCGCAAAATCCCCGCGCGAAGCAATGCATTTCTCAAACCCGCGTGAACTTATCAGAATCTTGTCGGAAGCCTTGAACATCTGAAGCGCGATGTTTCCGAAATATCCGAGAATCAACTTATTGTTAACGTGTCCGGCATACTTCAAACTCTCCGGCCACATATCAAGCACCCAGCTGTAAAGCGGCTTTCCGGTCAATCTCTTGAACCAGATTCCCGGCAGCGCCATATTCACCGGCGAGGTCTGCTGCACGAAGCACACATCGTACTTGTGGCGGATAAGATGAAAGAACAGGAACACCGATGCATTGAATCCGTAGGAAAGAAAATTCAGAAGGAGCATTACCTTGCTTCCGTTCCCTCTCGGGACAATCGGGATCCGGATAACCTTGACTCCATCTACGACTTCCCTGCGGCGTTTGAAAATCCCATATCCGTCGAAGAACTTTCCTTTAGGGTAGTTGGGAATTCCCGTCACCACGGTAACATCATACCCCCTACGTGCCCAATCAGCAGCAATGTCGTTACCCCGGAAAAACTCCGGCGTAAAATGCTGTGAAATAAACAGAATTCTCTTGGCACTCATCATTCAATAACAATCTCCGATTCAGACAATTCCGGCATTAGAGCTAATATATTCTGGTCTGTCACAGTTTCTCCATTTCTTGGATATGCCACCCTATGATAGGTTAGTCTGCCATTTTCATCTTGTTCTGATGTGCGGTCAATCGAAATAAATCCCTTGGCTGCATATGCTTGAAACGAAGAAATATCTCCATAATCAGCATTAGGATTATCGTTTTCATCATGTCCTGCATACAAATACAGATTTTCGGAATCTTCTATTTCAAATTCACCATCCATCTGTTCAATTAACGACTGCAATCTTCTATTGTTGGCACTGTCAATAACAT
>CAVKAQ010000189.1:0-377 GCA_963654225.1 Butyricicoccaceae bacterium
GTTATATACTCTGTGACGGTCACGGCGAATAAACCAATCGCAGGTGATTTCGATTTGACATTGAAAGACGACGCTTCGGTGCCAACGGTTGGAACGGCGACAAATACATCTAACACGATAACTGTTGAATTCAAGAGTGGAGAACTCAGAGGAGTTGACATCGATCCCGGAAAGTCTTTTAGTTTTGATATGTTCCTGCTGCCGAATGAGGGTCTGTCAATTGATGAGAATTGGACCATCGCAGTGAGCACATCTGCGGGCAAATGGACCAAGAGCCTTAAGGTCAATGGCGCTACCGCTAACAAACTTACTCCCGGCAGCATCCACGTTCTTCCTGATTTGCCGGCCTTCAGTGTCAAAAACAGCTGGAATTACAA
>CAVKAQ010000189.1:387-3189 GCA_963654225.1 Butyricicoccaceae bacterium
CGTGGATTGCCGACCTTGATAATACCATTTATTTCACGGAAGTCTCTTTGCCAGGGTCGTGGTATAGTTATTCAAATAAAACAGATAACTCTACTGCAAGCGACATCTACCAAAACACTAATATTTCAGCACAATTTGATGCCGGAGTAAGAGCTTTTTACATAGAAACAAAAGTTGGTCAAACATATGATAACGGCTTGAAACCAACGGTAAAAAGGTCAACTGTTGTAGTATCCGGAACAGGGGTTGCATATGCCAATGGCGATGCATTGACAACCAGCGTTCTCAACAATAATAAAGCTCGTTCTATCAATAGTGCTATAATTGCAATTGCAAACAAAGTAAAAGACACGAAAGAATTTGCCGTGCTGACTTTGGCTTTTGCTGATGGCGGGACCTTTGGAGTAAACGAGACCTGGAGAGGGGCTTGGATAAGCAAAATAAAAGATGTCTTGGCTGAAACTGACGTTGCAAACGCACTGAATGGTGTCCTATATACCGATGAAATAACTCCGGAAACAACTGTTGAACAGTTGAGAGGAAAGTTGGTGCTGAAAATAAACATAGATGATATGTATGACAGCGCAGAAATTACCAATGTTGATGGAAGCAATTTCAATGCAATACCTGCGCTATTCTCCTACACCACGTATAATTGGTCAAATGACTCTTACATATCTACCTTGAAATGGAAAGGTAAACCAACTATGCAGAATACGGTCATAAGTTCAAACTCTGACAACTTCTATTGGAACTATACCGTTGCGAACAGAACGTCAAGCAGTACATCAGAGCATCCTGTGCTTTCCGATAGGAAACAAGCAATTTCACAAATCATCCTTAATTCATATAATGCTCATAACGAAGGAAAGAACAACCTTTGGGGAATGGTAGGCGCAGGAGGATCATTGTTTAGCACGCTTTCATCCAAAGACGGAGATCCTTCCACTGTAGCTGATACTCTGAATGTGCATCTTGCAAAAGTAATCAATGAGAAAGTCGATGCCGGCGAAGCCTCTCCAATGGGAATGGTATTCGTAAACTTTGTGACGGATACGGAAGGTCAAAAACTTATCGAGTCCATCATCCGAATGAACAGTCGATTCGAACTGGGTAAAAAGAAAAGCACGGATGACACCCAAACCTCTGTTCAGTCCGCCAAGGTGGGCTACAGCTCCGGGTTCAATGTTGACACAGATAACTGGAATGCCTTCTGATAAAGCGTAACAACACAAGTATAATTTTCAAGTAGCCTATGATCAAACGGAAAACGCCTTTCCCCGGACGTTTTCCGTTGGTCATTGAGAAGAGAAACTGATCGCGACAGGATAATCGACTGCGAACCATGATATTCAGTCAAAAATGATCGGCTTTCCGGCTTCGACAAAGGCTATTGGACAATGAAAGTAAAAATATTCTGATAACAGTATGAAGAAGAACCACTTCGCGTCAGCCGCCGCAATTTGTGCCGCGCTGATGTTCAGTGCCTGCGAAAGCAACCTGAACGAAAGTAAAACGAACAACAATGACATCATTGCCGGAGTCAAGGAGGCCGCGGCCACCCGAACCTGCATTGATGGGGATCCGGCAAACGCTGGCGGGTCTGTGGGTCTGCTATGGACATCCGGTGACGAACTCGGGGTGTTCGCCTCCAAGGACGGCAACCAGGTGAAATACACGAAGGCGGACGAAGCCAATGAGGCCGAGGCTGTCTTCACGACGACGGCCACCGACTTCACACCGTTGTACGCCTACTATCCGTACGACTCGGCTAACGATGGCCGTCAGGTCACGTCACTCTATGGCACCTTGCCATCGACGCAGGAGATGACCAGCGGCAACCTCTCCGGTGACTACAAATATGGCCGTGCGCAGGAAGGTTCGGCCGGCTCCGGCTACAAGTTTGTCTTCCAGCACTTATTCTCTCTGGTGAACGTCTCCATCGACGCCACGGGAACCGCCCTTGCGGACGATGTGCTCAAAACTGTCACCCTTGGCGTGAAACGCGGAGAGTCCGACGTGCCGATCTGCGGCGATTTCACATTCAATGTTCTGAAAGGCGAATGGTCGCTTAAGGGGACAGGTTCCACGACCTTGACAATGGACTGGGGCGAAGGAGCTTCTCTCACTTCGAAAATTGATCGATACATCAGTGTCTTCCCGGAGATCAAGGCCGGGGACATTCTCAACTTCGTGTTCACGACGGAGAACCACACCGCCACCTTGAGTGTGGAGTGTAAGGTGGACTTCAAGAAGGAGCAGCTGTACTCCTTCCCGCTTGCCCTCGCCAACTTCTCCGACAAGATTGTCATCGATGGCGGCAAGACTGATCCGGAACCGGAACCAGAGCCGGAGGTCGTTACGGGGACGTTCACCTGCGCTACATACAATGTGGATGGTATTCCGCTAAAAGGAATAAACGCTAGCAAAACCAAGGAAATGGCAAATAAAATTGCCGCTGATGATTGGGACTTCTTTGGCGTTTCTGAAGATTTCAATAACCATTCTGTACTTTCGAGTAATTTGTCAGAATTTACTTTTGGTACATATGGAGGAAACGCAACAGAAAGCAGCACTGATGGTATAAACCTGGCTTGGCGAAGCGCGAAAAAAGTTACAGCGGCAAACGAAACTCGTGTAAAGTATGAGAAAGCATATGGCGGATTAACAGGAGGTGCAAATACAAGCATTTCTAAAGGATTTCGTTATTATCTTGTTACTTTTGCTGACGGTACACAAATAGATGTATATATCACTCATATGAATACTTATGGTGATAACAACACTGAATCCTATCTTGCC
>CAVKAQ010000190.1:0-3057 GCA_963654225.1 Butyricicoccaceae bacterium
TAAATGCAATTTTAAGTTTTATTTTAAAGCTAAACTAAACTGGTCAAGTATTAATTACGATGCGCAAAGATAATCAAACTATCAGAAATACCTACAATTTTCGGTATTATTTTTAAACGATTTTGCAAGATTCTATCAGTCTGGCTTTCGGCACAATGTGGGGGAGCGGGATTTTTAAAATTATTTAAAAACCCTGAGCCCTTCAGATTCGGCAAGGGACGGTATTCAAGAATAAGTTTACGATTCTGAATACCTGTTTTTTGAACTCTGGGAATTTCGTCACAAATATCGAAATCTGAAGTGGGTTTCCAGTCAGCCGTGATTATCTTGCAGGAGGATTGGAGGGGCCTGCAAGTCAGTCTTGTCCATACGGAACTCCCTATCTCTGCACCAAAAGACTGAATAGCCGAGTTGACTCACCAAAACAGCCACAAAATGAATAGAAAGATTGATAACTTTGCACTGATAAAAGACATCTCGTATATGGACTACTCAATATACTGTGACGAAACTTGTCACCTTGAACACGATGACATCCGCCCGATGGCTCTCGGAGCCATCTGGTGTCCTACTGAGTCTAAAGCAGACATCTTCAAGCGCCTCCGGGAATTTAAAGTCGAGCACGGCCTCAAGCCCACCTGCGAACTGAAATGGAATGCCGTATCTCCGGCAAAACTCGACTACTATATGGATATTCTCAACTACTTCTTTGACAATAAGGACCTCCACTTCCGTACCGTCGTCATACCTGACAAGTCTGTCCTCCGTCTCCAAGAAAAGACGACGCAGGATACCTTGTATTATGAAATCTATTTCGATCTCCTCAAAACCATCATCGAACCGAAATCCTCCTACGAAATATACATTGACATCAAAGACACCCGCAGCCAGAAGAAAGTCCTTAATCTCCGGAATTACCTTAACCTTTCTCATTATGACTTCGACCGGGATGTGGTCAGACGCATCCAGCAAGTTCGCTCCCACGAAGTCGAACTGGTGGAATTGGCGGATTTTCTTGTAGGTGCCGTCTGCTATGTCCATCGTGGGCTGACCGGAAGTCTTGCCAAACTCGCCCTTATCGGACGCATTAAAGCACGCTCCGGCTACAGTCTCCAGCAGAACACTCTTTACAGAGAGGATAAAATGAACATTTTCATCAGGAACGGGAGGGATAAATAATGTCTGTGAGACTGGATACTTTGCCGCAGATAATCTGCTTGGAAGATTATGGCGGCGACTACAAGGCCTACGTGGATGCCATATACCGCGTTTTCAGCGTTGATTTCATCCGGCGCAAAGCCCATTTCGGCTCCAATGAAATCCGGCTCAAATTCAATCCCCTGTTCCAAGAACGAGCATACACATTCTATCATATGACGCACGAGGGCGAGGATGAAAACGAGCGGACACCGGATTTGCGCCGCTGCGAAAGGATGCCTTGGGCGAGGCCTACCATAACAATGGCCGAAGAATACGGACTGCGCTTCTGGGAACAAGAACGAAACGGGAAGCACCGTATATGTATCTGGTTGGACGTAGATGATGGCGAGAACTATTTTGTCATCCTTGATGTCCGCAAGACTTATGTATTGCTCTGGACGGCTTTCTACGCCACCTATGACAATACGATAGCTAAGAAAGCAAAAGAGTACCGGAATTGGTTGGAACGTGTCGGCCATCCCCTTACCCCGGACGAACTGATTGCCGACATCACGGCAAGACTCCAATAAAAAACCAAGGACCGCCCCTCGAAGGACGATCCCGTAACTCCTTTGACAACCTGGTCAATGAGATGATGCAAAGTTACAAATTCTTTTGAATCCGGCAAATTGTATCGCAAAAATCGTGCAAGATAATCACCGACGCCACCTCAACTTTGAACCGTGGCTGTTATGGCCTTGTTACACTCCTCGGTCCGATAATTCGCTGTAGGTTTAAAGGCGGCTTTTCTGTCCTCCTGCATAACATCGCGCTCCTACTCATAGAGATATAGTTCCTGATAGGAACTGCCCAGACATCCTCCCTCCCGTTTTGCGCAGGTCAGACACTATTATTTATATTTAACCCCTTCATCAAATGTCAGCAAGTATCAAATCCTCCAGATGCCGGGAATCCGGCGACATCACCCTTCTCGACTACCTGCGCCATCGCGCAGTCCATTATCGGGCCTCCGGCTCACTCTCTTATGCGGAAACGATATCCAAACTGATTAAAAAACTCGAAGAGTTCGGATGCGTGAAAAAGCTATCCGGAGTGGACGCAACGGACATCCGAACGTTCATACATTGGATGCAAGCCCATACGTTCACCTCCCGGGCACGCAGCTACAGGCTCTCCGGGAACAGCGTCTGCGCATACGTGTCGGCGCTGGGCAGCTCGCTTCGCGCCGCTGTCTGCGAAGGTCTGCTGAATGCGAACCCCTTCATTCTGCTTGCCCGCCGCGAACTGCCCAAGCAGAGGCTCGGCAGCAGAGCTTTCCTTACGCTCTCCGAGATTCATCGCCTCGAATCCACTCCTGCGCGAAATGAGCTGATCTGCAAGATGTTTCTATTCTCCTGCTGGACAGGGCTGCGTTATTCCGACTTGACGGCGCTCAGATGGGAGGATGTCCACCTCGACGGCGGCTCGCAGGTAATCACCATCTGCCAGAAAAAGACAGGGTCGCCCGTCACGATACCGCTGAACGCGAAAGCGCTGGCCTGTCTCCCTCCGAAACGCGGAAAGCGCCGGAGCGTCTTCGGCTACCGCCAATCCCTCAGCACCTACGAGCGGATTCTGAAACGATGGGCGGCCGACTGCGGCATTCCTAAAACACTCACCTCGCACGTGGGCCGTCACAGCTTCGCCACTAATCTGCTCTGCGCGGGCGTGGACATCTGCACCATCAGCAAATTGCTGGGACACAAGAGCATAAAGACTACGCAAATCTACGTATCCGTGCTGGATGAGAGCAAGCGCAAGGCAGTGGACGCGGTCGCAAGCCTCTACGACAGTCTCTGATTCCCTGACGCATAATGAGTGACCGGACTGCGTTCCGTCTTACCCGTCGCAGGAAGT
>CAVKAQ010000191.1:0-3129 GCA_963654225.1 Butyricicoccaceae bacterium
GAAAGCGACAGCATCCAGGCCGCGGTGTACAGGAACAGCCTCAAGCTCGGGAAGTGGGAGGGGCCCTTTGGACACGAGTCCGGCACAGCCGGGCGAAGGAGACAATGGGAGGGCCGAAGGAGCGGCAGCGACTGAGTCCCGCAGGAGGCGACAGGGAGCAAGCAGCGCCACAGCCGCCATTACATTACATACTTGAAAAATCAAAAAGTCCCCAAATCGCCACTACAGCGGTCTGGGGGCTTGATATATCAAATCTGAGGTGTCAAAAATGAGAAGGTCAGATAGTAATACACCGACTTCGATGGCTGCACAGGATTGAACTCTCTATAAGCCTGCAATTCGATACCGTCAACTTTAAAATTTATTTCTTTAGTTCGGCATTGCCACCAATATTTCTCGCAGGAAGTTACAGCCAAGACGCTTAGCAACAATGCTCCAAAGGATATGAATCTATGTGTTTTCATTATTATGTCTCCTACAAGTCATCATGAAATAGTAAATGTGTCCACGGCGCAGACAGCGCTCTTGGTGAAAGTTCGGCCGGCTGCTTTCTTTTCTTGGCTCGGATTCTGTCCCGCGAGTTTCGACTCGATCGCGAGGCAGGACGAGAATAAGAAAAGCGTCAGGAAAAGAATGCTGGTCTTATTCATAGTGTTGTCAAGTGGTGCGTGTCCTGTTCCGTGCTATGACAGATGACTTCGTACACACATGGTCCAATCGCAAAGATACTCAAATTCTGTTATCGGCAAAATCTGAGTATCAATAAGATGTGAAAGATTACTCCTTGCAGCAACGGACAGTTGCGCCAGTGGCAAATCCCTTATCCATATTATAGTATGGATAGACATAACGATTGTAATTCTCAAAATGCAAGACAAGCGGAAGCCCTGATTCAACTGTTACCGACCAAGATATGCACCAAAAGCCAACGTAATACAATTTACCTGTCTGGTTATAACGAAAGCCGGCGGCAGGATACCATACCGAGTAGTAACCGCTTGCCAACGGATAAGAGGTCGCAATGAAGTCCATTCCTCTTACATCATCATCCCAGCCATCGTCCCAATACTCCAGATCATTTCCGAATGCTTTCGCCCATACTCCATCCCTGCCGCCATCCGGCACTCTCCACCCTGCAGGGCACGGGTCATAGATAGTCTTCTTTGACTGCCAGCGCGTACTCTCACGAGCACTGCTGCCAACTAACCAGTCATAACTGTAGTGCGTTATGAATGTGGTGGGGTGCTCCGTCGCATAGGCTATAGTGCCTACGTTACTGTCTGATCCCGAGTTTGCAGTTTTCAATTTCGCGGTTGCCGCCGCCTCAATGTTTCCAGTGCGTTGTGATGCGCCAAAGAACGGGTCTTTTCTGCCCCATTGGTACATAAGTCCAATCGTGCCGAGGTCGCCCCACTTTGCCGATGTAGCCCCGAGATTGCGGTCCATCATCGTACCGGCATTGTTGAGATAGTTCTGCGCCGCCGGGCTGTCGGTAAACCAGATATGCCAGGACCATAGAATCTTCCCGTCAGCATCTTTGGCAGCTATGGATGCATTGCCCTTCCGGTATTGCGTGTTGGTGGAGAATACGATGTAACCGTCCCGATGGACGACGCCCATTACAAGATCAGTGAGCTGTGGGGCGATGTCAGTCCCGAATGTCTCCCAAAGCACCCGACAGGAGCTGACAGCACCGACTGATTCATTGCTGTTGCCCTTTACGGCCTTGAACTTGTACGTACCTGCCTTTGACACGATATAGCAATTGGCTGTGCCGGATGCGGACAGGTCCTCTGCTGCAGAAACATCCAAATCCTGACTATAGGGATTGGGCAGTTTGAACGACCGCGATGAACCGATCTTGTCTGCCGTTCCCCCTTGAGCGACATAGTCGGAGCAATGGTATTCTTCTCCATATTCCAAATACGTAAGTTCAAGAGAGAACGAACCGTCTTCCTGCCAGTCAGTAACTTTCATTTTCTGTCCTTCCCCGCCTGCCGCCTGATCATCTGCCATAGAGAAGATGAAACCTATCTCAATGTTTTCTCTGTCCTCAATGAAATAATCATCGACCGTGCCTGTGAAAACGGCAGTGTTTGCCGTAACATCCACATTATATGATATGACCGGCTCGGAAGTGACGAACTCCTCCAGATTGCTGTTCTCCATTTCGTCATTGACCATCGCCGACATGAAATAGCGGTATTTGGTGCCGTACTTCAGCTTGTCTAACGAGATCGTGAAATCGTGGTTTTCGTCAAAAGTGCTTGTGGCAACATATTCAGCTGTATTGATATCAAAGGTCTCTGCATCTGAATAATAAAGAGTTATCCGGCTGGATGCCAGTTCTTCCTCCCTTGCGTCAATGTGACCGTTGAAAGTCGCAGTGCTTGCCGTGACTTTTTTGAGCGAGATGCTGGTCATTTGGCCAGATAAGCTTACCTGAACCTCACAGGATGCTGTCTTGCCGCCGTCATCCGTCTTCACTGTGACAGTGGTGCTGCCTTTTTTAAGTGCGGTTACCTTACCGTCATCGACGGATGCCACAGAACCGTCACTACTGGACCAGATAAGTTTCTGGTTGGAGGCGTTGGACGGAGAGACCGTAGCCGAAAGAGGCAAGGTCTGCCCCACCGTCATATTCAGAACATCTGCGCTGAGCGTGACATCAGTGACCTCGACAACGGCAGGTGGTTCTTTCTCCGCGCAGGAACCCGAGATCCCGAGGATGCCGCAGGATAAAACAGAATAAACAATTGATTTAAAGGCAGTTGTTTTCATATAAAAGTTCATTGGTTTTCTAAAAGTAGTCACGCCACGGCGCGAACGACGTAGAATAAAAGTTCGTATTAGTTCAATCGCAAAGATACTCAAATTCTGTTATCGGCAAAATCTGAGTATCAATAAGATGTGAAATATGATAAAAAGTTGCTTTCCCGGAAGTTTGACACTTCCATAGGCTAAAGATTTTCATAAATATTTGATAGAGTTTCGTTAGGAACTCTTTTTTTGTCAAATATTGTTTGTGTATTTGTAATGTTATTTAATGTTACAAATATGATTTTACGCACTGCTTCTTCAAAGAACACCACATTGTACTATGTCCAGAAGTCGTTTAGGCAGGAAAAC
>CAVKAQ010000192.1:0-3006 GCA_963654225.1 Butyricicoccaceae bacterium
GGCTGCGACGAAACGCACGTGCGGGACGGGGTGAAATAAAACGTTATTTTCACCCGGGAAGCCTTAGAAGACACGTCCGGGGTGAAAAAGAGGCCTTTTTTCACCCCGAGCGGACGGAAGTTTGCAGGTGAGAGGGTTTTTTCTTATTATTGTATTCTATTCCTCTGAAACCACATAATATGGCAGAACTCACTATCGCCAAGTCATTGAATAAGGCATATCGGCAGGTCCCAATAGACCGGCCAGTCTTTGAAGTATTCAAAACCCAGCTCCACAACTACTACGAACAAATTTCCTTCATCAATACCGAGGAAAAACTCAAGGGCGATCTGATGGATTTCCTCAAATTCACGTTCTACAGCCAGAGCTACAAGGTTTCTCCGCACGGTGACATCGATTGCGCCATTCATCTTGGGGCCAATGCCGCCGCCCCCGTCGGTGTCATCATTGAGGTGAAAAAGCCAACCAACATCGGGGAGATGATTACAAAGGAAGACCTTAACAGGAAAGCCTTGCAGGAACTCTTGCTTTACTGGCTACGTGAACGCCATACGGGCAAGAATATCCAGCTTAAGCAGCTGATAGTCACAAATCTCTACGACTATTTCATCTTTGACGCTCAGGAATTCGAGCGTCTGTTCTACTCCAACAAAAAGCTTATAAGCCGCTTTGAGGCATTCACCGATGGCTCCCTCACCTCCGAAAAAACAGATTTCTTCTACAAGGAAATCGCCGCCGATGCCATCGCAAAAGTCTTGAACCAGATCACCTACACTTGGTTCGACATCCGCAAATACAAGCCCTTCCTGGATACCGGCAATGATAAGCGCCTTATCGAACTTTTCAAGTTTTTCAGTCCGGAGCATCTGCTGAAAAGGCGCTTCCAGAACGACAGCAACTCCCTCAACACCAAGTTCTACAGCGAATTGCTCTACATCATCGGCTTGGAGGAGGTCGAAGATAAAGACACTCACAAGCGCATAATTACGCGACGCAAGGAGGGAGAGCGCTGCCAAGCATCAATTCTGGAAAATGCCATCACCGTTCTCGACAGCGAAGACTGGATAGATAATGTAAAAGAAAGGCTGACCTTCGGCAAAAACCGTCAGGAACAGCTATTCGGCGTTGGTCTCTCCCTCACTATCGGTTGGGTGAACCGTGTTCTCTTCTTGAAACTGTTGGAAGCCCAACTGGTAAAATACCACAAAGGCGACAAGAGTTACGCCTTTATGCGTCCCTCCGTTATTCCGGACTACGACGAGCTCAACAAACTCTTCTTTCAGGTCCTCGCAAAACGCATTGGAGACCGCTCCGAGACTATCAACGCAAAATACGGTAAAGTACCATACCTTAACAGTTCACTATTTGAAGTCAGTCCGCTCGAACGTCAGACTATCCGTATCAGCAGTCTGGACAACAGCGAGTTGCCTTTATTCAGTGGAACTGTCCTCAAAGACAGCCAGCAGCCTCGCTACGCAAAACTCCCTACACTTCGTTATCTATTGGAGTTTCTCGATGCTTACGACTTTGCCAGTGAAGGTTCTGAGGAAGTGCAGGAACAGGCCAAGACTCTCATCAACGCCTCCGTGCTTGGACTCATCTTTGAGAAAATAAACGGCCACCGCGACGGCTCCGTCTTTACGCCAGGTGCCGTTACTATGTATATGAGCCGCGAAGCCGTCCGTCAGACGGTCGTGCGTCGATTCAATGAGGAGATGGGCTGGTCGTGCAAAGATTACGAATCCCTTAGGAACAAGGATATAGAAGATTATGCCAAGGCCAATGCCGTGGTCGATTCTCTTCGTATCTGCGACCCCGCTGTCGGCTCCGGGCACTTCCTCGTGTCCGTGCTTAACGAAGTCATACGCACCAAATACGATCTCGGCATTCTCTTAGACGGTTCCGGAAAGCGAATAAAGAAACAGGATTACAGCATCGATATAGAAAACGATGAACTCCTCGTGTCCGATGAGGATGGCAATCCCGTGACCTACATTCCCGGCAACCCGGAGAGCCAGCGCATCCAGGAAACCCTTTTTGGAGAGAAGCGCAAAATCATCGAAAACTGCCTCTTCGGTGTGGATCTCAACCCCAACGCCGTCAACATCTGCCGTTTGCGTCTGTGGATAGAACTGTTGAAAAACGCCTATTACACCAAAGAAAGTGAATACTCGGAGCTGGAAACACTTCCAAACATCGACATCAATATCAAGGTGGGCAACTCTCTTCTGCACCGCTTCGACTTTGGTCAGGACATTTCCGAGATTCTACACAATAACGGCATTTCCATCAGTGACTACCGCAAGGCTGTGAGCGACTACAAGAATGCCCACAGCAAGGAAGAAAAACGAGGTCTGGAAGACTACCTGAACCAAATCAAGGGGAATCTGCGCACCCGGATTGGCCAGAATGACCCGAAGCTGGTCCGCTTGCGTCAGCTGGAAGCCGAGCTGGACAACCTTCTCGCACCGCAGCTCTTCAAGATTGACAAGATAGAGCAGACCCGACGCGCCAAGCAGGCCAATGACCTTCGCGCCAAGATAGCCAAGATACAAGCCGAAGTGGACGAAATCCGCGACAATAAGATATTTGTCAGTGCCTTCGAATGGCGCATAGAGTTCCCGGAAGTTCTGGACGAAGACGGACGCTTCATCGGCTTCGACTGCGTAATCGGTAATCCACCATACATCCAGCTCCAAAAGATGGGAGCTGACGCAGACGCCCTCCAGAAAATGCACTATGAGACCTACGAACGCACCGGTGACATCTACTGCCTATTCTATGAGATGGGGATGAAACTCCTTAAACCCGGGGCGCTGCTCTCATTTATTACTTCAAACGGGTGGATGAAATCGGCCTATGGCAAATCACTCCGGTCATTGCTGACTGAACAGTATCAACCATCGTTGCTGATTGATTTTGCCGGTTTTAAGGTGTTTGATTCAGCCACCGTCGATGTGAATATCCTTTCTGTCATCAAGACAAAGACACGGAATGATACATTAG
>CAVKAQ010000193.1:0-3006 GCA_963654225.1 Butyricicoccaceae bacterium
GCGGCGGGGTAAGGGGACCCCGACGTCCTGTTGCACAATCTCGATAGATTATGTTAATCCTCACGGATTCGGGGTTCTAACGGTCGATGTGGCACCACGGTTCCCGGGCGGTAATTCTTCCCCTGTGGGGATTGAGGGGCATAAACAGGCACGGTGGGCAACCGAGCTTGCGAGAGAACCGACCGTGACCTTCTTCTCTTTAATCGTGGGGAGGGCGGAAGGAGTCTGTGCCGGGCTTCGACCGGAACAGTCTCCTCGCGGCGGGTGGCGATGGAAGGTTGCCGGTCCGGGCGGCTTTGCCGACCTGACGGGCAAGTACCGCTTTCGACTTTTTAGGGAAGGCTACACTTTTATCGGCATATAATAAAAGCGGTATCCATTGGATACCGCTTTATTATTTTAGGACTTGTCGTGGTAGGGACTTGATTCTACGCCTTTCTTCTTCAACGAATCAACCATTCTATCAAGAGGGGCTTTCCACATCCTCTTGAACCATTCGGTATGACCGAACCATTTCACGAGTGTCGGGCTGATGGCATAGTATGTCTTAATAAAGAGTCTACCATACCATGTCGTGTCGAGTGTGTAATCGCGAAAACGGCGAAGAGTCCATACTTCCGGACAATCATATGACCCATAAACCGCCGTGGCAACATAACAACCGCTACTAGAACTTGAAGTATTAGAAGATGCTGATGTTGAGGGCTGCTTAGGAGTAAAGGTTGGCATATAGCCGGGGAAATATTTTTGAATCAAAGGCAGGGACTCACCGAATATGCTATTGTAACTATTTTCTTCAAGAGGCAGATTTATAGATTTCAGAACCTCAGTATACAAATCTGCAGCCTCTTTGTAACATTCAGCCTCAACCTTTTCATACTTATCTTCCCATAATTCCCTCAATGTACATGCAAGAGCGGTTAATATTTGGAATGCAGAAAAGCCATTACTAATATGCTCACTATTAAAATTGCTACGTATCTCCCAGTCCATACCATCTAAATGGGATTTAGACCCGGTAAAAAGCATTTGAGCGATGATATTAGACCTAAGATAAATCTCATTAATCACTTTTGCCTGCTCTTCATCATCTAGGACATTATTCTTAACCAAATCAAGTACAGGAGGTATGCAGTTCGTTATTGAGTTCGCAGCACTTGTGATCTCGATGATACGGCAAGACATTGCTTTGAAATATACAACATAGAAATTGGCTTCCCAACTGGACGGATCTTTTACTAATATCTGATCATAATACTTCCCAGCCTGCTCGCTATTATCGCTGTCCTTTGCCCTGCGAGCAATTTGATAGAGATTCTGTAGCTCAGTAGAAGTATCAATCTTCACTGTACCTTTCACGTCGACAGTCCCCTCCACCATCATTTTTTTAGCTTCCTCAACGGAATACTTTGTCCCACAGGACTGGCATACGAATACGCCACCCTCTTTGATTAGATTTGTGCTGCCGCACATTTCACATGTTAATGCCCTCATATGTAGTAATATTATTTTTTGACGTTTTGGGAAATAAAACTGGCCGTGAGTAAAATAATGACCTCAACAGCCAGAATGGCAATGATGGCGATAATATACCCATTATCCTTGAAGGTTTCAGGAGAGAGTACGCCAAGAATCAGGCATACAATCATCAGGAAGGCAAAGATAACTGTCAAAGAAACCCGGAAAGCATCACGAAGTTTAGAATGCTTCAATATCTCAATCAAAGCGAATGACAAAACGATGACTCCGCTAGTCAGGCTCAGGTTGAACGTCGAGTATGATGAAACTATGATCCCTATTAGGACATTGAAGACCACCAAGATTCCCCCGAATATGAAATTCAAATGCTTCATAGCTCTGAGTTTTTAATCAATGGGTGGCGGTACTACGGGAGCAACGAACTGGGTCAGTTCCGGGATATCGGCAATTCTAGCCCATTTCTGCATACCGACTGCCCATACAAGGGTATCACCATTAGCTACTCCCTGCTGAATATAAGAAGCTATTTGTTGAGGGGTCTGGCCACCAATCTGCGAGCCATTCAAATAGATGAACCATTTTTTGCCAGCATCGATGGGAGGAGGTGTAACCGGAGAAGTGTTGAGAACCTGCCCGGTCATTTGTCCCATTGCTGTGCCAACGCCAACGCCGACACCAAGACCAGCTCCCATAGCGAGCATCTGCCCTCCAGCGCCTTCGTTACCAGCAGCCTTTTCCAGAACATCGAAACTGCGTTGCATCTGATAGACATCTTTCCCGGTAATTGTTAGACGTGCCGCAAGATCCTTTGCCTCCTTCAGTTTAACAACGCTCGGATCCGATTCGGGCACCGTAATGGACATGATGGCGAATTCAATTACGGAAAGTCCATATTTACCAAAGGTATCATTCAGTTGGTCGCTACAGGTTTGAGAAAGCTCGTTCAAGCGCGTGTTGATATCAAGAACCGAAACATTCTGTTCTATTATCTGCTGGGCAATAAGTGCATTCAGTGCGGTCACTAAACGGCCCTTAAAATAACTCTCTATCTTATCCGCAGAGAATACCTGCATGTTCCCGATTAGGGTTAGCAGGAAGAGTCTGGGATTTACCACCTTTATGCCGTACTGGCCGTGAGCGCGGACCGGAACTATAATCTTGTATTTTGGATCTTCTAATTGAATCGGATGAGGAGTCCCCCATTGGAGATCCAATTTTGCAACCTGATTAATGAACCAGACATCTGCCTCGAAAGGAGAATTTCCGCCAAACGGAATGTTTATTAACTTATTAAGTACAGGAATATTCTCCGTCTTAATCGTGTAAGTGCCTTCAGTGAATTCATCACAAATAGCGCCACCTTTTACAAAGAATGCAGTTTGCGCAGGATACACAACCAACTGCGTTCCAATTCTAAGGTAATCAGAAGGGAATTTGTAACAGAATTCGCCTTCCGTCATATCCCATTTAACAACATCTATAAGTGCCATATTTAAAGTGGTTACCCGGCTTCTGGGAACTTATATG
>CAVKAQ010000194.1:0-2982 GCA_963654225.1 Butyricicoccaceae bacterium
CTGCAGAAACTATGGTTTGGAGGCCACCGATGCGGAACTTCTTATGCGCATTTCGCGCATAAGAAGTTCCGCATCGGTGGCCTCCAAACCATAGTTTCTGCAGAATATGTCAATGAATTCTCCCATTGGGACGCAAATTTCGCAAATATTGGGATTACGTCAAAATACATTTCACAGCGCCAATAAATGAGTATGCGGGAAACTGAGTTGAGCCCAAATTAACAAATGATAAAATCGTGCGGTCAAAATGCTCGGATTAAGTGTAGGATAATGCTGAATCTGATATGAGTTGCTAACTTTGCCGGCCGCATTTTGAGCAGAGTTTGATACTTCTTTTTTTGATGTTTTGCGGATAAACGACAACTGTTCAGGTGAATTTGAAAAAAACAAAAAGTTGCAAATTATGAAACGAGATTCGATTGATTTTGCTTCAGACAGCATCCCGGTGCTTTTCAGGAAGATATTTCTTCCGACATTGGCCGGTATGGTGTGTATGTCGGTGATGACGACGATTGACGGAGTTTTCGTCGGCCACGGTGTCGGCAGCGATGCTCTTGCCGCTGTAAATATTTTTGCGCCTTTCTGGATGATAATGACCGGAATAGGTATGCTTTTCGGCATAGGCTGTTCGGTAGTGTCTTCTGTTCATCTGTCGCAAGGAAACGAGAAGGCGGCCCGCATAAATATGACACAGACGTTGCTGTTCGGCATCCTGCTTACCGTTGCCATAACCATACTTGTGCAACTTTTCAGTGTGCAGTCAGCCTATATGCTGGGCTCTTCTGAAAGGCTTCTTCCTTATGTCCTGGATTATCAGAAATGGCTTTCGTTTGCGTTTTCGGCCATCTTCCTTCAGTCTGTCGGGCTGCTGCTCATAAGATTGGACGGCTCTCCGAATTATGCTTCTGCGGCGGCCGCAATTCCATCAATAGTCAACGTTGTGCTGGACTATGTATATGTATTCATATTGCACAGAGGCTTGGAAGGTGTTGCCATTGCAACAGCGATAGGGTGTTGGGTAGGAGGACTGATGGTGATTTTTTATATCCTCTTCATGTCCAAGACTATGCGGCTGTATCGTCTCAAATTTTCAGTCAAGAGTTTTCTGCTCAGCCTAAGAAATATAGTTTACCAGTTCCGGCTCGGCTTGGCCGCATTCCTGGGTGAAATCAGCATATCGATGCTTATGTTTACCGGCAACTATGTGTTTATGAAATACTTGGGCGAAGACGGAGTCGCCGCGTTCTCTATCGCCTGCTACATTATGCCGTTCATATTTATGACGGGAAATGCCATATCACAGTCTGCTCAACCTATCATAAGTTACAATCACGGAAGCGGAGACAGGGCGAGAGTTCTGGAGGCAAGGAAAGTGTCTATGCTGACTGCGGTTGTTCTCGGCATTGTAGTATCGTTCATTCTTGCAGGAGGAATAAAATATGTTGCCGCGTTGTTCTTAAGTACGGATACGGCCGCTTATCATATTGCGGCTGACGGCATTCCTTTTATGGCGACCGGATTTTCTCTGGCTATAATAAACGTGACTGCGATAGGCTATTTTCAAAGCGTGGAGCGTGCGCTGCCGGCAACAATTTATTCACTCTCCAGAGGCGTGCTTTTCCTTGTGCCTTCGTTCTTGATTATGCCGTTAATCGCCGGAACTGCAGGAATTTGGCTTGCTTTACCTGTAGCGGAACTTTTGACGCTGCTGCTGATTTCACTTTCCTGGCTCAAGAGCCGAAGATTCCTGTTGGCGAGTAAATAAATACAGACAATCTTAGCAAAGAACTTCGGAATTTCTATTGTTTTGCGTACATTGCGGGACGTTTTCAGTTCAATACTGAGGCGGTCCGCAATGTCGTATTAAACGGATTGCTTCAAGAATCCGCGTCAGGATAAATGAAATTCTGAAAGCGATTGAGAAATAAAATGTAATTGTCAGATAATTATGGATATAGTATCATTTATGTTAGGTTTTGCTTTAGCCGCAGTCGTCAGCACGGCAGTTGCGTGGATTGTTTGCAAGTCTATCTCATCCAAAGCTGCAGCAGAGGCAAGGAATTGTGCTGAAATTGAGGGGAATGAAGTGCTGACGCAATCCCGAAATGAGAATGTTGAACTTCAGAAACAATTGGCAAAACTGCAATCCGATTATGAGAATTCGATTGCAAGGTCAAAGGATCTAACTGAGAGAATCGATGAGGTCAAGTCGGATGCTCGAAAGCGTCTTGACGAGGAGATAGCATCGCGAGATGCCGTGCACGCCAAGTCGTTGGAATCACTCCGCGCGGAATTCAACGAGACGATTTCCAAAATGACGGCTCAGATGAAGTTGGAGACTGATGAAATGCTAAAGAATCGTCAGAAAGAATTCTCCGAGACAAGCAAGTCAAGCATTGGAGATATTCTCAATCCGCTTAAGGAGAATATCGAGAATCTCAAAAAAACTATGGATGACGGCAACAAGCAGCAGGCTATGCTGAGCGGTCAGATGAAAGAGCGTATCCAGCTCTTGATGGAGCAGAGCGAAGCCGCGAAGAAAAGTGCGGATGAATTGGCTGCGGCCTTCAGAAACAAAGGAAAAGTTCAGGGAGACTGGGGGGAGCGTGTTCTCAACGAATTGCTGGAGTCTCAGGGGCTTCAGGAGGGTATCCACTATGACATTCAGGATGTTATCAAAGATGCAGACGGCAATGTTGTCAAGAACGAGAGCGGCAATATTATGCGCCCGGACGTCATATTGCATCTGGATGAGTGCCGCGAAGTCATCATTGATTCCAAAGTCTCACTTTCGGCCTACATAGACTATGTCAATGCTGACAATGAGCAAGATAGGGCCAAATACCTTGCTGCGCATCTTGAAAGCATAAAGAGTCACGTGAAGGAGCTGTCCGCAAAACGGTATCAGGATTACGTTAAACCGCCTAAGGTGTCTGCCGGATACGTGATAATGTTCGTGCCCAATACCGGTGCGCTTTGGAC
>CAVKAQ010000195.1:0-2926 GCA_963654225.1 Butyricicoccaceae bacterium
AGATGTCCGGAGCGAATTTTTCCTGAGTTTTTGAGCGTAGGACGCTACCTCTTTTTTGACTTTGTACGAGTGAAGCCTCCACTAAAAGGAGAATAACTCATCAGAATGCTTTATGAGCGTCACTACATCTTTATCTTGAAGAATATTGCGTAGAGCAGTGGGACGAAGAATAGCGTGGCTATTGTGCTGAACAGCAGTCCGCCCATTATCGTGACCGCCATTGAACCGAACATCGCATCACTTACAAGCGGAATCATTCCGAGTATGGTAGTCATTGATGCCATCATAACTGCCCTGAGACGAGTCTCTGAACTGGAAATCAATGCCTCAGCAGGATCTTTTCCGGAACTTATCTGGTCGTTGATCTCATCCATAAGCACAATGCAGTTTTTCATCATCATTCCGATGAGTCCGAGTGCGCCCACTATTGCGCAGAAAGTGAATGACTTGCCGCTCAGCAGTATTGCGCCCACTATTCCGACGCCAAGCAGCGGAATGCAGCACAGAATGATTGCCGGCTTGCGGTAATCCCCGAACAGCAGAATCAGCAATGCAATGATGAGAACTATAGCCATCGGAACATTTCCGAAGAGATATTTCATTGTCTGGTCACTTGCACCCTTTTCACCCTGCCAGATAATTGAGTAGCCCTCAGGCAAATGAATCTGCCCAATCTCCTTCTCCAATATCTTGCGCGCATTCTCAGTCTCTATGCCGATAGCAGAAGAACACATCACTTTCTGGCAACGCTGCCCGTTATATCTCGGCACTACAGCCGGTTCCCAAGAAATCTCAATGTCATCGCACACCTGGCTGATTGGTTTGCTTCCGAACAGTTGTGCTATGATTGCGCTCTTGTCCAAAGTGCCGCTCTTGAGCTTTATAAGATTTTCTTCAGTCAGGACAGCGGTAAAATCAGGAATAGTCTGCATAATAGGCACATTCTCGAGATAGTCAACCGAGCTGCCGTTGCTGTCAACACATTTGATGTAGATTTTGTTCGGCTTGTTCCCGTCATAGAATTCGGACACGGGGATGCCTCCGTTTGCAGAAAGCATCGACATCGATATATCCTGACGGCTTACACCCGCCAATCTGGCTGCTGACTGATTGTATTTCACATTCAGCACTGGCATATCCGGCTCGCGGTCGGTAGTGACAAGCCGTATTTCTGGCGTCGCGTTCATAATCTGCATTGCCGAGTCCGCAAGATGACTGAGAACGGCAGGGTCCGGACCGGTGAAAACCAGTTCAATAGGATACTTCTTGTACATAATGTTGTACCTCTTCAACTTCAGATATGCGTCCGGATACATACTTTCCAATTGATTCTGAATCTTATCTATATTGGCTTCCAGAGATTTAGGGCTGGTGAAATCAATAATCAGTTCACCATAAGACAGAGATGGGGTAGCAATGCTTCGCACAAGATTATACCTCGCAGGCGTGCCCCCGATTGACGTCGTAACATTGCCTATCTCAGGCCTGTTCTGAAGCCACTTGCGGATTTCTGTGAGGTCATTCCTGACGCGGGTCGAATTTGTTCCTTCCGGCAACTTGTACTCCATATAAAGCTGACTGTAAGTCATATCCGGGAAGAATCCGTGCTTCATATATCTGTAGCCGAATGCGGAAAGCGCAATCAGCACTACAGCGATTCCTACAGTTGTCATACGATGCTTCAGCGCGAAGGTCAATGATTTTCTCAACACTTTGTAAATCCACCTGTTATATAGCGTATCTTCAACCTTTTCTGACGCTTCATACTTCGGTCCTTTCAACATCTTGTCAGCAATCAGCGGAGTGAATACAAGCGCAAGAATCCAACTGAGAAGAAGCGAAACTGCAAGGACTATGAACAGGTCACGCACATATACTCCGGCCGAGTCCGGTGACAGGAAAATAGGAAAGAATGACAAAATGGCGATAAGTGTGGCTCCCAGAAGCGGCATCGCCGTCTTTTTGCCTATATCCGTCATAGCTTCGTTCCTCGGTCTGCCAGTCTTCAGCGCTATAAGTATTCCGTCAACAATAACTATCGCATTGTCCACCAGCATTCCCATCGCGAATATGAAAGAGGCTAAAGATACTCTCTGGATGGTTCCGTCCGTTGTCCATAAGAATATGAATGTTCCTATAACTATGACTATCAGACTTATGCCTATCAAAAGTCCGCTTCGGAACCCCATAGTGAGCATAAGTATCGCAATGACGATCAGAACGGACTCTATAAGATTGATTACGAAGGTTTTAAGGGAATCGGACACTTGCTCCGGCTGGAAAAACACCTTATTGCACTCGATGCCAGCAGGAATCTGCGAGCTCTCAAGTTCCGCAAGACGTTTCTCCACCTTTGCCCCGACCTTCAATATGTCTGTGCCACTGCCTGCCGCAATTGCCATTCCGATAGCGCTTTGCCCGTTGAATTCCATAGAGTTGCGTACAGGCGTCTCATATCCGGTCTCGATGTCTGCAATGTCTTTCAATCTGAACCGGTCATCCTCGTGTCCGCTTATGAGCATATTGCCGATCTGCTCAACTGTGGTAAAATTGTCGCCTACAGTTATGCGTATGCGGTTGTCCCCATTGTCATAATACCCGGCGTAATAGGTGCCATTCTGCCCGTTGAGCGTCGCCAAAATCTCAGCCGGCGCGATACCCAGACTGGCTATCTTCTCAGACCTCAATATGACATTGATACATTCTTTCTGCTCTCCGTACAGCAGCACACGGGATACGCCTTCGATATTTTCGATTTCTCGTTTGAGAAATTCAGCATATTTATTTACCTCTTTGGGCGTAAACCCTTCTCCAGTAATGGCATAGAACATTCCATATACCAGTCCGAAGTCATCCTGCACGGACACCGATGTGCCAGACGGCAGTGAAGGTTTGACGTCATTGATTTTCTTCCTCAGCACATCCC
>CAVKAQ010000196.1:0-2915 GCA_963654225.1 Butyricicoccaceae bacterium
GCAGCTCCCGAACTACAGCCAGATCACCAAGGTCGAGATAGTAGACCAGCCGTTCGAGAAGACCCCGAAGATGAGCATCAAGCGCTTCCTCTACAAGTAACGGTTACATAAATGAAGTTTTATGGCTGCGCAAAAAGATGCCTTTTTGCGCAGTTTTTTGTATGTTAGTGATGATGGATAATAAGTCGGTCAGGTTCAGTGAAGTTTTTTTTGTGGTATAGACCAAAATGATTGCCTAAAACTATACAGGTTATTGTGGAAGGTTTCTAAGTGGTGTCCCGAAGCAGCAAACCTGCAAGGTCAGTTCTCACCGAAGAAATACTTCCCGATCATATTCTTCAGCTCGTCTTCTGTGATATTCGTAATTCCTATATTCACGATTTCTTCATATTCGGAGGTTTTGGAACGTATGACCCGCTTCATCTGCTTGCCGTCGATTCTCGCGAGCAGGTGAAGGTTGCCTCGGTAGGCCTGTTCAAACCTTGCACCCTCAATAGTGTGGCCATTAATTTCAAAGACAGTATTTGGACTTTTTGTCAAGCCCCACTCTTCAAGATGACCTGCCAAGCACATTTCAACCAGACTTGTCCACTTCTCTTGAACGCCAGACTCTTCAGCGAATCGACGGAATCCGGCGACAGCATCCGCAACCTCTTTGATGATGGCATCGGCCTTGCGTATTCCATTCTCCTTGGCAAGTTCACGGACATCCTCGATCGTGATGCCGGAGACCTTCCCTCTTACCATAATGCAGTGGGTGTTTTCCGGCAGGTAGCCGCCGGTGTTGAAGATGTAAGACATATCGTAAGCGGGCGACAGGCGCCATCGGCCCTGCTCATCCATCAGAAAAGAGAAGTTCTTGTTATGGTCGTCAGTGTTGTTGGCGAGTACGTTGAAAACCATCCGGCGGAAAATTTCCTCGGACGCAGACTCTGGAAGTCGCATTTTGCGGCAAACCATCAGCAACTTCTCGTAGCTGTCCGCTTCCGGATATAAGGCGGCAAGTGTCTGAATATGTAGTTTTCTGCTTTGCTTCCGGTCAAAACGTTGAGTCACAAAATGTCGCTGCCCATCAATCTCCATCAGACTGCACGGCATCATCTGAATCCCGGCGGCTGTGGCCATTCTGTAATATGCCATCTCAAGCTCTGCCGAAGACCGTTCTTGGTCGCCGAATTTCAGAATGCAGTACTCGAACCCTTCCTGCCCCGAAATCTGTCCGCTACGAATTACACCCGTCTTCGGATTGATCGCAAGGATGGCTTTTGGCTGCCGTCCTCCCGCAGAAGTTCCCACAGCTATCAACGCCCTCATCGTTATTGTTTCCTCAGGTCGTATCCTGACATTCTCGCGCTCCGTGAATATCCTTTGAGCCAACTCTATCAGTGTCTTGAGATTGATTTTTTCACTTTGTTTGATTCCTGAGGTTTCGGGAATGAACTCCAACGCTCCCATCCCCCGTCTTCCGATGAATGCGAGTATGTCAAGCGGAGTGATTTCCTGATTGCGTAGGCCATTCTCCACACGCCAGTACTCGAAGACCTGATTGCCCCAAGCATCCGGCAGAGAATCAGCGATGAACGGAGGGAGCCTTCTGAATATTTTCGTTTCCTTATCTCCCATAATCGGACGTGCGCTTGTCGGGTTCTTTATCGACGCGATGAGCGGGAAAGCATCCAAAGTCCCTTCAAGGAACTCACGACTATATTCAAAATAAGAGCAACCGCGCCGGCCATCCCACGACAGCCGCCCAATCTCCTTGCCCCAAAGAATCACTTTCAATGTGCTTGTGATCATACCTTTTTATGACGTATGCGTTGTACTTTCCTATTGTCGCTTTTCATAAGATAGGCTGACTCCGGGAGCTCCGGCAAAACCTCATCAAGAGCTTCGATGCAGCCGATCGCCTTCAGCAGCATCAAAAATGAGGATAGGGATATACCCGTCGCCGATCCTGTTTCAAACTTATGAATAGTGCCTATCGTGAGTCCGGATTGTTCCGCCACGTCCTTCTGTGTCATATTTGACCTAAGCCGATAATCCCGGAACCTACATCCCAACATCTTGACCAGCTCGGGGATTGAATATTCATAATAATCCGACATAATTCTGTTTTAAATTATCCAATACGATAAGTTAATGTCAAATTCTTCACATTAATAATCGTATTATATTATTTATTACTGCAAAGATAGGATTATTATCGCAGATTTCAAACATCTATGAGATATATTGGAATGTCCAAATTCTTAATGGATTATGGGTGGATTATAGTCATCACGGTTATAACCGTAACTAATGCCGACATAATCACGTTCCCATAGCCATTCTCCAAATGTTATATGAGTAATGTCGAACGTTAGTATGAACGATTCCTTCTCCTTCATTCTCTCGAAGAAGAAATCTCTTAATATGTCCTGCCGCTACAAGTTCAGACTTTCCGGATGCAGCAGGAAATCGAGGACCCCGAGCGTGACTATGCCGGACTCGTCCCGGCGAGGTTTAATTCTGTCTTTGACGATGACAATCTTCCTGAACGAATCACTGATGCCTCGAAGGGAGCGGGTCTCCTGCTCGATCTTCTTTCTGGTCGGCATATCAAGTGCTGACTGGATGTAGTACCTGTTGTTCCCGATGTTGGTGACGAAATCCACTTCAAGCGATTTCTGTACCGTCTTCTTGCCCATTTTGTCCGTAGTGCGATTATAAGATTGCCCACATCCACACGGAAGCCCCTTATGCGCAGTTCGTTAAAGATGATGTTCTCCATTACCGAATGGAGGTTTTTTCGGGGGTAAAACCGGAACTATTTCTGTTTTTTATGATTTGCGTGTGTTTCTTTTCGTTCTGTTCCGTCAGAAATGCCTAACTTGCAGCCGTGTCCAGTGAGGAATTCCGGACATTTAGACAAACAG
>CAVKAQ010000197.1:0-2012 GCA_963654225.1 Butyricicoccaceae bacterium
TATAATAATATATCGGTATCCTTCCTGTAGTTGTGTCTACTTGTTGCATAAGCATATTCATATAGGAATCTAGATATAGATCACCACCTAATGACCACGTTAAAGATATTACAGTTCCAATTCCAGGGACAAATCCAACAATGTCAAATGCTATATCCAAACCACATTTCACTTGTTCGATAGAGTCATCTGCTGAAAGTAGTTGAGCAGATGATATGCTTAAAGAAAGTATACTTAAACTTTTTCCCACACGCTTCAAAGGACTGCCTAAATCTGACACTTTATTTGTTCTAACATATTGATTACCTTTCCAACCACTTTTGTACGCAGAAAAATCAAATTCCTTTTTGCTGTTGGTAAAGCGGTATGAGTAGTTACTCTTTTTTAGAGCATCTCCAGAAAGTTCCGAAATTGATGATGAGATTGATAATAGAGATAACCAACCACTTCTACCTCTTACAATTCGTGATGCTGCAAGCGTATAATTTCCAGCTGCATCGATGTAACCATTTTTGTCCATAATGGATTGGCGCATTGACCAATAGTCTCCATGAAAATCATAGAATTGACTGAAAAGTTTTCTGTATTGCCTACGTGACAGATTGATGGTTTCGTTACAGCCATCATTTATTACATACCTATGATTATCAGCGACGTAATTTGTCAGCCCAAATGGATCAATGTAGTTGATAGGATCGCTCATACAGTAGGCGTGCGGACTGATTGACGGATATTTTGAAGCCAACGGGTCCGGTGAGGTCCAGGCGCAAAGGAATGGCGTCAGGAACCGGGCGCCGAAGTCATCGGCCGTCAAGGGGTGACCAGTCAGGTCGCCGCAGACGGCAAAGCCGTCGTGCTCTTCTTTGCCGGCATAGCGGTGTCGGTTGTGGGGGAATGCCGGTTGAGATGAGTCTTGGATGCGCCCGCCGAACGGAAGGTAGTCGTTGACTTCAAAGACGGGTAGGAGGCCTCCAGAGTTGAGACAATGCACAACCCTCACGTTGCCGAGATGGTCTTTTGCAAACCAGCAGTCCGCATATCCGTTGACCGGTATATCAGGAGTGAAATAGATTCGCCCGTCGGGATATGCCACACTTTCCAGCGAAATTACAGTCGAGTCGTTCCGGCGATATGTGAAATTGCCCCTGTAGATAAGCTTATAACCCGTATTGTCGCGGAATTCCGCTTTAGTTCCGTCGGAGTAATACCTGTAGGTTTTTCCTGCGGAATGATGCGGAAGGTTCAGGACATTATACCAGATGTCATCTGACTGACATATTTCGGTGATGTTGCCATTGAAGTCATATTTGCAGTCATAGGACCTCAGAAATCCGTCGGTAACCCCAAGGTCAGCAGTCAAGTTGCTGATTCTGTTCCCGGTATGCGTCATCCACATAGTGTATTGCCTGCCGTTGCATCTGGTCAGTCTGTTCATATTGCCGTTAAGGTCATAGACGATGCCGCTTTCAGTTCCGGTTGCAGTGGCGGCACCGTCAACGTACCTGAGGTTTTCTGACAAACGTCCGAGACGGTCGTAATCGTATGCGTTCTGAACAGTCTTCTGACCGTAGCAGTTCAGTGTCGCCATCGAGATGTTGCCGCTGAACAGAGGCGCTGTCGGGAGCGATGGAGACATATATTCCAAAGATTCCGAGAATAATTGTCCCACCGTGGAAGTGTTGACGTCAATGTCTTTCATCCAACCGCGAATATCTCTGGAATATGTTTCCCGAAGAGCGGCCGTGCCGTCAGATAAAGGTTCTCCGACTCGCTTTTCGCCGAGGCGTCCTGCAAAATCGTACGAGTAATAGACTGGATTGAAGACTTGTCCATTCAATGTCCTCGTGTAGGATGTCAGTCTGCCCCGCTTGTCGTATGTGTTGACTGTAAGCAGACTGTCCGAAAGACCGAACGAGGAGGTGTGCTTCTCCATCGTGGCCAGAGCATTGCCCGCAAAATCATATTTTGTGGTGTATCGTGATGTCCAACCGTCGTCTGTCATTTCCAGCTTC
>CAVKAQ010000197.1:2093-2855 GCA_963654225.1 Butyricicoccaceae bacterium
ACGCCCTTTTCTGTCATACCAGAATGCCCGACTGATGTGAGCATCATCAGAAGCCATCCGCAAAACGACCGTTCCGCCAGGATAGCTGACAGCATCATAATAATATGGCGCGCCATACACTTTCTCGAACGAAGGCATTGTCGCGCAACGTGTATCGCAGACATCGGCTGCGGACGCAAGTCCGTCAACCGGCTCGAAAACAATGTCTGACGGTTGATTAGATGCTGTTTTTGAATAATGACGGTACTCTTTCAGAACTCTGATGCTGGTGAGAAATGTCTTTATGTTAAGGCCCTCTGCCAGGCCGTTGATGATTATCTCATCGCTGTACCACTTGACACCTGTCCCCGACTCAACCAACCTGTCCAGGTTGTCATAGACATAATACCACCCGCCACCGGTTCTTATTGTGTTGCTGTCGCTCATATAGACCAACCGCCCTCGAGAATCATATATGAAACTTTTCGTGCCGGCCCCGGGAACGTGACTTTCCGTCACTCTTCCTTTGCCGTCGTACTGCCAGGTGAAGCAGCTGTCCTGCACGAAAGCGCCGTTGAAAGGCATTTCTTTTCCTGTGAAAAGTCCGCTGCTTCCTATCGGTTGGATGACACAGGCCAAAGAATCCCTGAGGTCGTAGATGCGGTAGGTGTCGTGTCGGACACCGTCATTGAATCTGCGTTCAAGCACTAAACGCCCGGCGGCATCCGTGAAAGTTTGCGTCGTGTCGTTGTCCTCGCCGATGGCGGTCGCTTTGGCTAGCGT
>CAVKAQ010000198.1:0-2843 GCA_963654225.1 Butyricicoccaceae bacterium
GTGAGACAAGCGTTCATGAGCAATCAAATGAGATTGTCCAGAAGAAAATCAATGACGTTATGTCTATCATTTCTGACTATATTCATGGTTATGATTTCAATCTCAATGATTATCCATACCTAGACAAGCTACTATTAGAAGTGTTGGGACAAAAAATCAAGAATCCCGATGCAAGTATCCAAGCCACAGTTGATAAATTGAAATAGCATGCGTTTAAAAATAGTCGCTTCACTGATGATTGCAACCTTGTTTACCGCAATCTCAGCATCCGCCCAAAACGACTTGTTTCAAGAAGGAGACAAGCATTTTGATATTGGTGAATATGCCCAAGCTGTATTAAAGTACAACGAGGCCTACAAGGCATCATCCGGAAAAGACAGACAAATTGCTGATATTAAACGGACCAGAGCCAAATATTGCCAAGATCACCTTCGGCTTGCTGATACGGAATATTCACAAAAACACTATTCCAAAGCGAAGGCTGAATACCAAAATGTCTTGGACAGCAATCCCAAAGACAATTACGCAAGGTCTCAAATCGAGAAATGCAACAACAATGGCACTTTTGTAGCGACGCTGACAGTTTCCAAAGAGGTTGTCAACATACCAAAAGATGGAGGAACGGAAACAATCACAGTGATCAGCAACACGGATTGGTACCTAAGTGCCACAGCCTCCTCTATGTTTTCAGTAGCCAAGAATGATAATTCTCTGACAATCAAATGTAACAGCAATCATTCCGGTTCACCAAGAAGCGACTGCTTCTACGTCAACACAAAAGGTGACGCAAAGCAGATAAAGATTACTGTCAAACAAGCAGGATACCCAGCCTCAAGCACATCTAGTCCACAACCAAGCAACATAACTTTGTCTGTATCAAAAACTGAGATCACGACAACAGCTGAAAGCAGTACAGTAGTGATTGATGTAAACACAAACGCTTCTGACTACTCTGTCATACTTTTGCCATCTTGGTGTTATGTCAAAACAAAGTATCCTACTTGGTTCTCCATAGGATGCTATCCAAATATGTTATCAAATGACAGATCGGACTATTTTAAGGTCACTGCCGGTGGAAAAGATGTAAAGATCAACATCACCCAGAAAGGAACAGCCAATTCAGGTTATTCAGCAAATTCCACTGATTCAACTTCGCCAACCTTCCTGAACGTTTCCAAACTGCCGCAATCATTTGGAGCACAAAGCGGGTCTTTTATCATTGACGTAAAGACCAACGCACAGGTTTATACTATAACTTCACTCCCTTCTTGGTGCAGAGTCAGAAGTAAGCAAGATAAATGGTTTTGTCTTGAATATGATGCTAATTATGGTGGAACCCGATCGGACTGGTTCTTTATAAGCGCAGGAGGGAAGACTCTCAAAGTGTATGTAAGTCAAAATGGGACGGGAAGAAAGAGTTATAGCTCATCCCATAAAAAAGATGACAAGACCTTTCGCTTTGGGGTCGGAATATTGGGAGAAATTAATACCGACAACATTAACACGATAGGTTGCGGAATCGGCTTATCTTTCAGAATAGGTAAATATTCAAGTCTATTCAATTTTGTCATTAGTCCAAGATATCAGAAATCGTTCGGCAGCAAAGGCGATAAATTCTTATATGACAACAAATTATTCCTGCCACTGTCGGCAAACTTCAACGTTGTCAGAGGGCATTCTGCATCATGGTACATTGGAGGTGGCCACGAAATAGCAATGGAACTATACGATGACGGATACTCCAACGTAATAACAGGAACATCATTCATACATACAGGTATCAGTTGGAGACACTCAACCATTAATATACAATGTAAACCAACCGGTCCTATTATCGGAGCCGGATTCACATACTATTTTTAAGTGTATCTAAGGCAATATCACAATATAAAGTTACAACTTGGTTTTACGGACAGATATACATATATTTGTCAGAATGAAAAAGATAGTATTTACAATTGCTCTATTTGTGGTTATATGCTGTGGACAGCGTCCGAGAGCGAGTTTGAACACAGAAACTGAAGTGATAACGGAGATGGAGACGAAACCTATAAAAGAGATTCCAAGAATGGAGATTGTGTCCGAGGATTCTTTGGGACTGAACATTTACTACCCGGCTTTTGACAGGATTGATTTGGTGTGCGGGAGGATGCCGTCCTCTGAGGACTCGACAGTCATATTCTGCTGCGAGGCGGCGTTCACAGGGCAGTTGCTGGAGGAGTTCTCGCACGGAAACATTGCGGGAGACCACGTCAGCGGAGGTGAATATTTCAAAGGATATACCTGTCGGGTCAACTCGGGATGCTTCACTTTCGCTGATGGAGAGTGGGAATTCTTTCTAAACGACCATAAAACAGAGTTGAAGCGAGCGGCGGAAAAAGGCGGAATGGGATTCGGGCAAAATATGGTCATATTCAATGGCATAGCGCAACCATTCTTCCGGAAGGCGGGATCTTCTTTTGAATATAGAACACTTTGTGAGTTGGAGGGATGGCTTTGCGTTATTGACTCAAAGGAGGTTGTCAGGTATGATGAATATGTCAGGGCACTTTCAAAGCTGGGTGTCAAGTATGCACTGTATCTTGATATGGGGTCTGGGTGGAACTATTCCTACTACCGGACGAATGACGGCACGCTCCACACGCTGCACTTACCTCCGGCTCAAAACCACGATTACAGGACAAACTGGCTGACTTTCTATAAATCAATATAATCTCACTAAGGCTATAGTGCGATATTCACAATCATCCACAATTCTTGACAGATGTCGATTCAAAGTTACTCGTTACAACAGAATATGAGCATAACAAGATTCAAGGAGGCGCAGGAGCGCTTCGGGGGAT
>CAVKAQ010000199.1:0-2821 GCA_963654225.1 Butyricicoccaceae bacterium
GAAATAAACGAAGTCAAGCGGATTGCAGGGCTGAAGGATACGGGGAAACGGTAGGGTTGAGGGGAATTATAAGGACGGTCATTTATTAAGCATCTGTAAGACCGACTTTTATGGAATAGTAATAACGAAACAGGAACACATAATGCCAAAAAGAATAGCATCTTTATTTTCTGGTTGCGGAGGCCTTGATCTTGGATTTACAGGAGGCTTTAACTTTGGTAGCCACAGCTATCCAAGATTAGACACGCAGATAGTCTTTGCGAATGATTTCGATAGAGATGCGTTTACTTGTTACAATGCCAACCCAATGCTGACCACTGATGGGACGCAGTGCCTGTTGGCAGACATCCGGGACGTCAATGCCGACAGTATTCCGGATTTCGACATCCTTCTTGCCGGATTCCCTTGTCAACCATTTTCTAATGCAGGAAAGAGAAAAGGAGTCAATGATGACAAGGGACGAGGTACATTGTTCGCTGAATGCGAACGAATCATAAAGGCGAAAGTCGATAATGGGCATAGGCCGCAAGCCTTTGTCTTCGAGAATGTCCGTGGTATTTTATCTTCAAAGATGCCGGACGGAAAAACATCTGTTCCGGAGGAGATTATAAACAGAATGCACAAGCTGGGCTATAAAATATCGCTTCAATTGGTTTGTTCGTCAGATTATGGTGTTCCGCAGAAACGGTACAGAGTTCTGATAATAGGGGTAGATGAAAGTCTGGGATTGTCCAATTTCGATTTCGCCTCTCTCAAAGATGTTGTGACAACCAGAAACATTCCTTCCGAACACTATGGGAAAAAGGAGGAACTTCTTGTCGGTAGCATACTCCAGGGCTTGGAATCAGTCCCGGACGGCGATGTTTGGGAATATAGTCCCGGAACCCAGCAGACCGTTGATTTGATTGGTGGCTGTAAGCACGGCAACGATGCCCTCAGATACTTTTCTCCGGGTTACAAGATTGAAGATGTCCCGGATATTTGTTTTGAAGGACGCTCGTGGAAAGACATCCCTTATGAATCCCTGACTACGCGTTTTAAGAATATAGCAGATGACCCGAAAAGGTATCACGCACCTAAATTCTTCAGAAGGTTCGCGTATGGGGAGATTAACGGGACGATTACAGCTTCCGCACAACCTGATAAGTGTGGGGTCACCCATCCGGTAGAGAATCGCAGGTATTCAGTTCGAGAATGTGCAAGGATTCAGTCATTCCCGGATAATTACACTTTTGGTTCTATTCCGCTCCAATCAAGATATAAAGTCATCGGCAATGCAGTCCCTCCTGTTTTAGGATGGGTCGTGGCATCTGCGTTGTTAAGTTATCTGCCTGAATAATAGAATTATGGGATATTTAAAGAAGAGTGCTATACTGCAAGCGTATAAGCAATTGTCGCATCTCTCGGAAGACCCTTCGGTTCAAGGTGCGACACAGAAGGTCAGTGCAATAAGATACTTTCTGGCATTGGACAAATTCTACAAGGCCAAGAACAAGGATTGCAACACTCGCGAAGCAAAAGACAAGACTGATTTCAGCGATTTGGTCGGTGATGTCTGCGGCGTGTGCCTGAATCTTTACACGCCTAATTTTTATTACCCGTTGAAATCCCATACCGGTGATTTCAGTGTGGGAAGCAACTTTTATTCTGCGGGACAGGTTAGCGCCTCATTGGTAAATCCGGCTAAAACGATGGATTACCCGAAACGTGGGGACAAGCCACTCTTTAGGGTGTCAAATGGCGTGCTTAAAAGAGATTCCTCTTTGTACGGCAACTTCTTCGATTATGTCGAATCGGAATCGTCAATGGTCGCATTGGTCGTTTGGCTTCTTCGCAAAGAGCACATCGCTTCTGATGGAGGCAATCTTTATGATTCGATATATGCCATAATGAACAAGGCTTATACGGATGACTTGATAAAAGTTGTTTTCAACGACCCGGAGGGATTCAAGAACGAAATGGCCAAGTACGATTTGACATTGAATGACAACTTCTACTCCATAAAAGACGAAGACATCAAAAATCTTTTTGACATAATTCCGCAAGATTCCGACAAAGACAATGGGGTAGATTATCTGAAGTATGAGATTCTCCTCCTTGCCAAGAAAAACCTCATCTTGACCGGTGCTCCGGGAACGGGCAAGACGTACATCGCCAAGCAGGTGACGGCATCGATTGTTTCTGGCGGTTCGAAGGAGTGGAAGGACCTTGATGACACTCAACGCAAGCAGGTGGGATTCGTACAGTTCCATCCGTCATTCGACTACACGGACTTCGTTGAGGGACTTCGCCCGGACAAGGACGGCAATTTCTCGCGTCGGGACGGCATATTCAAGGAGTTCTGCAAGAAGGCGCTCAAGAACTTGGAGGACAGCCAGAAAACATTGTCACAAATCTCTTCTGAAAGACGGTTCGAGGACCTCTATCAGCAGTTCATATCTGATATCGAGGATAAACCTATTGATGAGATTCCGTTGAGAACCGGTGGCAAGATGAAAATCATTCGTATCACTGAGAACAATAACCTCAAGCTTGGCACTACCGGATCGTCAGATGAACTCTACACGGTCTCTCTTAACCGGCTCCAGAAATTGGCCGAATTTTATCCTGACAAAGCTTCCCTTGAAGCGATTAAGAATATAAGCAAGGACATTAGAGCCGCCATCAACGGCTGCCATACTTCAGCCTACTATGCCGCTCTGCACTATATCTACGAAAACTACACGACAAGTGAAGTCCCGGTTACTGCACCGATAGAGAAAAAGAACTTCATTTTCATAATCGATGAGATCAACCGGGGTGAGCTCTCCAAGATATTCGG
>CAVKAQ010000200.1:0-784 GCA_963654225.1 Butyricicoccaceae bacterium
GACACCGCTAAAGCATTACACCGAATTTCTCTACAAGAGTATTTATCACAATATCCGCTACAATAACTCTACGGAGGACTATTTGGGACGTTTCTACTCAGAGTTTATGTCCTACTCCGGTGGTGACGGACAGACACTCGGTATCGTTTTGACCCCACGCCACATAACCGAGCTTTTCTGCGACCTTGCTGACCTTAAGCCCGATGACAGGGTTCTGGACCCCTGTTGTGGCACAGCTGGTTTCCTTGTGGCTGCAATGCACAAGATGTTGCGGCAGACAAACGATGCGACGAAGCAGCGTTCAATCCGCCGCGACCAACTCTTCGGCATCGAGGATCAATCCTATATGTTCACCATAGCCACCACCAATATGATTCTGAGAGGTGACGGCAAGAGTAACCTGCAAAACAAAGACTTTCTCAAGCAAAACCCTTCTCAGCTTCAACAATGGGGTTGTACGGTCGGACTGATGAACCCACCTTACTCGCAAGGTTCTAAATCCAATCCCGACCTGTATGAAATCAGTTTCACAGAACATCTATTGGATTCACTCGTAGAAGGTGCCCGCTGTATAGTTATTATTCCACAATCGTCCGTAACCGGAAAGACCGCCGAAGAAAAGAACATAAAGGCCAACATTCTCAAGCATCATACGCTGGAGGGTGTTATCACGCTCAATAAAGATACTTTCTACCGTGTTGGTACTAATCCCTGCATCGCCGTATTTACCGCAGGTGTTCCACACGACAAAAATCATCGTTGCAAATTCATCAACTTCGAGGAT
>CAVKAQ010000200.1:794-2792 GCA_963654225.1 Butyricicoccaceae bacterium
GCTACAAGGTCAGCAAGCACATCGGATTGGAAGAGACAGCAGGCGCGAAAGACAAACGCCAGCACTTGTTGGATGTCTGGTTTGGCCGCAGCGAATATGAATCCCGCTTCTGCGTTGAAACAACCATTGAGCCGGATGACGAATGGCTGCACGCCTTCTATTACTTCAACGATGAGATTCCATCCGAAGCCGACTTTGAAAAAACGATGGCCGACTACCTTACTTTTGAGTTCAATATGATTACCCACGGACGCGGGTATCTTTTTAAAGAAACGGGAGGAACCAGCAATGTGTAGTGTTCTGTGGCAAGAGTTCTTTTTGGAAGATGTTGCCGAAATCCGGAACGGCGTTCGATTAACCAAATCGGACATGAAACCAGGTACAATCCCATTCATTGGAGCCTCCGAGATGAATAATGGGCTGACAGCATTCACTGCGTCCGTAAATGACAGTTACGATTTCAATGTACTTGGTGTAAATTATAACGGAAGTGTTGGATTTTCCTTTTATCACCCATATTCAGCCGTGTTTTCCGATGATGTCAAGAGGGTCGTATGGAAGGACAAGGCACGCAATAATAAATGGACGCTTCTATTTCTCTCAACGGTCATTAGTTATCAGAAAGATAAATACGCATATGGATATAAATTCAATAGCCAGCGTATGAAACGACAAAAAATTCTCCTCCCTGTTGATTCAGAAGGGAAAGTGAGTTGGGAGTATATGGAAAATCTTATGAAGAAACAGGAACAGAGTTTAATCAAAAGGTCTACGGAGATATTATGCAAACGACTAATAATCAACGATATAGTAGAGGGGGGGGGGGTAATTTACAGCATATCAATTGGAAAGAGTTTTATTTTACCGAAGTATTTGAGAGTATTCAGCGTGGCAAACGTCTCAAGAAAGAAGACCACACGAAAGGAGCTACTCCATATGTTTCATCCACATCACTCAACAATGGCATTGATGGCTTCATAGGTAATTCTGGCGGTGTTAGGATATACGGAAACTGCCTTTCGCTCGCCAATAGCGGCAGTGTTGGTTCTGCTTTTTTTCATCAGTACGACTTTGTGGCTAGCGACCACATTACTCACCTAAAGCGGTCCGGTATCGATAAGTACGCCTATCTATTTATGATTCCGATTATCAATCGCCTCTCCGAGAAATACAGCTTCAATCGAGAGATTAACGATGAACGCATTCGTCGTGAACGCTTGATGCTCCCTGCTACCGAAAGTGGAGAAATCGACTTCGCCTTTATGTCTTCCTTTATGCAGAGTGTTGAAAAAGACATTCTCGGCACAACTCTCAAAATCTTCAAAAACCGTCTAAATCAACAAGATACAGAAATGGGGGGGCAATAAGATGGCATAATTTCTTCTTGCGCGATGTTTTTCCTGTTTTGGAACCTGGCAAATCCAAAGGTCTCAATCACCTTGCAACCTCCGAGAAAGGCATCAGTTATCTGGGTGCGACCAATCTTAATAATGGTGTTCTCGGTTTCGTTGCCCCTGTCAAGAAGCAGATACAGAAAGGTAACTGCATAGCCTTTATCCGCAACGGTGAAGGTTCGATGGGATATGCTGTGTATAAGGCAGAAGATTTCATAGCCACCTCAGATATGACCCTCGGCTATAATCCGCATCTTAACCGCTACACCGGCACATTCATCACCACCGTAGCCGATCGCATCCGTGGTAAATATAACTTCGGCTACAAGCGCAACGCTGCTCGCCTTGCCAAAGAAATCTTGACTTTACCCATCACCCCGCAAGGCGAAATAGACTGGTCTTATATGGAATCCTATATGCGTCGGCAAGAACAGCGCAGCATACTAACTTACCTTCAGTCCATTGCCGCCCGTGTTATATAGGTCGGATTCCTGTCAGCATCCAAACATAAAACCGAGCTCTGATTTACTCGCTCCGCTCGAACAACCGGAGCGGTGTCGGACGGCAGTCAGTTGCTGCGTTTCACTCCACAACCGCCAGCCCA
>CAVKAQ010000201.1:0-2776 GCA_963654225.1 Butyricicoccaceae bacterium
CTATTAAAGTTCGAAGTATATCCAAAAATCTATTACAAAAATTTTAAATATTGACGCGAAGAATTTCCATATCGGAAACTCGATTCCCAATGTTAAATTTGACTATCTTTGCAATGGCGTGAAGATGGGCATTTGTGAGGATATTTTGCCATTTGAGTCAAATTATAGCGGATTCTGCAGGTTAACATTTTTGTTATACCTCCTAACGGAATTGTTACAACTATTATAATTTAATAGATTATATATAATATGTCAAATTCTGACAGTTACAGCAATAATAGAGTACTCCCTCCCCTGCCGGAGAGGATGAGGCCTGTAAATTTAGAACAATATGTAGGTCAGAGGCATCTGATCGGCGACGGTTGCGTGCTCAAAAATATGATATCAGGGGGGAATCTGACTTCATTCATCCTTTGGGGACCTCCGGGTGTCGGGAAGACTACATTGGCAAAGATTGTGGCGAACTCTCTCGACAGGAATTTTTACACTCTTTCCGCTGTCAGCGCTGGAGTCAAGGATGTGCGTGAAGTCATTGACAAGGCAAAGGCTGATGTCAACTCAATGTTCGGCCAATCCAAAGGAGCACCTATTCTCTTTATCGACGAGATTCACCGATTCAACAAGGCTCAGCAGGACGCATTGCTGGGGGCTGTTGAAGACGGTACTGTAGTTCTTATAGGAGCTACAACAGAAAATCCATCTTTCGAGGTCATAAGCCCGCTATTGTCCAGATGTCAGGTTTTCGTGCTCAAATCTTTGGAAGTAAGTGATTTGCAGACTCTTCTCGAGAGAGCTTTGCGCGATGATGAGATTCTAAAACATAAAAACATCGAACTTAAGGAGACGGCTGCTCTGTTCGGGTATTCAGGCGGAGATGCCCGCAAATTGCTCAACATTCTTGAGATAGTTGTGGATTCGTTTGCAGGAAAGGACAGCATTGTTATTGACAATCAGACTGTTGAATCCTGCCTTCAGGTGAATTCGGCCCGCTATGACAAAGGTGGAGATATGCACTACGATGTCATATCGGCTTTCATCAAGAGCATAAGAGGTTCGGACCCTAATGCCGCGATTTATTATCTTGCAAGAATGATTGACGGCGGTGAAGACCCTAAATTCATTGCGAGGAGGCTGTGCATATCGGCCGCCGAAGATATCGGGTTGGCCAATCCCAATGCTCTGCTTCTGGCGAACGCCTGTTTTCAGACCGTTTCGGTGATTGGTATGCCTGAGGGCCGTATTCCATTGGCTGAAGTTACCATATATCTTGCGTCTTCACCCAAGAGCAATTCCGCATATATGGCAATAAATGAGGCTTTGCAGGTCGCGTCTCAAACTCAGGCTGAGGCTGTGCCTCTTCATATCCGCAATGCTTCTACGGAACTTATGGCGAAGTTGGGATACAACGAGGGCTACAAATATGCCCACGACTACCCTGGACATTTTGTGGATCAGGAGTTTATGCCGGAAGGATTGAAGGGAAAAGTGTTTTATAGTCCTGCTGAAAACCGGCACGAGGATACTATGAAATCCTATCTGCAGTCCTGCTGGCCAAAATATTATCCAAAGGAAGAAAAGTAGGGCGAGCCCAGGCTGTGAGTTGCGGAGAATAAAGACTGAGATGGTCAGTTATTCAGAGAGTTGCCGGACAGTGTCGTCAGAACGGATAACCCACTCCGAAATGCACAGCATAGCCGTTCTTCTTGAACCATCGGTCAGGTCCGAGCCATCTGTCCCCCACATCTCGTGACGGGTCGTGCAAAACAAGTCCTAGATCCACACGGACAAGTATGAAACTGAGATCAAGACGTAAGCCGACACCCCAGTCCAATGCGATTCCGTGTAAGAAATTGTATTTGTTCAGGCGTCCTTTGCTATAATCGCTCATTCCGTTGTCGCTGAGGCTCCAGATGTTTCCGGCATCGGCGAATACAGCTCCGTTGAACTTCCAGAACATTCCGAAACGGTATTCGACATTTCCTTCCAACTTGAAATCTCCTGTCTGGTTAGGAATTACGAAAATCGAATCTCTTTCAGCTGTTCCCGGGCCTACCGTCCTTGATTGCCATCCACGCAAACTGCTGGCTCCGCCGCTATAGAACTGCTGCTCGAACGGCATTGTGTATGAGTTTCCGTATGCCCTGCCGGCTCCTATGAGAAATCTGGTCGCGATGGCGTACGAATCATTCTTTCCGAATACCCACGTTCTCCCGGCGGAGAATTCTCCTCTGACATACTGGCTGTAGGTTGTGCCCCATATCTGACGTTGTCCGAGCAACTCGTTCTTGCGGATGAGCGGATTGAACAGCGACAATATGTTTCCAGCCTCGCTCGCCTGAAACTTGAAGTAATGATATGAACGTTTGGGATTTACGTCTGTGCAGGTTGTATAATATAGCGTACCGCCGATACCAAGGTCGAAATGGTCGGTGTAAGCACTTCTGATGCTGGTATTCATAAGCACACTCTCCCAGAACTCCGGATCTATGCTGAACATTCTGACAATGTTGAGCTGTGTGGGGTTGAACTGGAAATACAGCTTTTTGTAAGAGCCCGTGTATCCGAAATTGTAAGAAATGATGTTTCTCTTGTATTCAGGCCGGTCCTGGTAGTTGTATGACGCCTTGATTTCTGTTGACGGGACTGATTTCTTGAAACGTCTCACAGGGACAAAGGCGAATTTAGGAATCTTGAGACCTGCAGATATTCCGAATTCGGTGGCACGTGTGGAACTGCGCGGTTTGAACTGAAAATTGCCGGTAAAACTGAGGTTGAG
>CAVKAQ010000202.1:0-2696 GCA_963654225.1 Butyricicoccaceae bacterium
GACTTTGATATCGCACCGATGCTTCACGAATACTGGTTCGATGACAAGACTAAAGCTGATGAACAAATCAAGAAATTAAAAGACTTGCTCAAATGACGGTAGACAAAAACATATTTATCCAAAATGTCTACTGTATGCTCTCATATGCCTTTCAGGAATTGAGACAAAACGACTACAAGGATATAGCAGGTGAAGAGTTCGAGAACATCCATCAGCTTTTGGCGGAGATTCTCATACGTGGAGTGTCTTATCAACTTAAACAAGGACTGCACCGAGAGTATATTCAAGTGGAGGAGACTCTTATGACCGTAAAAGGCCGGATTAATATCTCCGGAACGATTACGGAAAGAACTCAACAGCGGTCAGGCATAGTTTGCGAGCACGATGAGTTTTCAGTGGACTGCCTGTTCAACAGAATAATAAAATCCACAATGTCCTTGCTTCTGAAATCAGATGGGCTCCGATCTGAGCAGAAAATGTCGTTGAAGCGTCTAATGCCATATTTCGATGTAATTGGGACAGTTGAGACCTCTCAGATTAAGTGGTCCGCGTTGCGATTCGACAGAAATACTCGATCATACCAGATGCTTTTGTACATCTGTAATTTCATTATTGACGGGCTGCTACTAACCACTGAATCAGGAAGATATAAAATGCGTGAATTCTCGGATGAAAGAATGTGCAGGCTATTCGAAAAATTCATTCTTGAATATTACCGTAAGGAGCATCCGTGGGCAGAGGCAAAGGCTAAACAGATCGGCTGGAATATCAACGAAGAAAAGTCCACTATAGATATATTGCCAATACTCCAGACGGACGTATTCCTGACTCTAGGTGATCGAAGTCTTATCATAGACGCGAAATACTATGAGCATACGATGCAGAGTCGTTTTGACAAGAATACAATTCACAGTCATAACCTGAATCAAATTTATGTGTATGTTGATAACGAGGATGGAAAGAGAGAGAAGAGTGGGACAGTGGACGGAATGCTGCTTTATGCAAAAACAAATGAGTCCTTAGTTCCTGATGGTCATATAACTATGAAGAACGGAAATACTATATGGTTTCGCACTCTAGATTTAAACGTTGATTTTCCAGAGATACGTAAACAGTTGGATCAGATAATTTCCAGATAGCTGAATGACGCAAATATTGAAGGCTATAAGATTTAGACAGACTATAAAAGAAACTACTGAAATATTATACACAATAATAACCAACAGAAAATGAATAAGTTAAGATTCGTTATTGTTGCGCTGGGGATGCTGGCGACAGCGGGAATGAATGCACAGCCGGGATATGTGCCGGCGCAGGAAAATATTGAGGCAAGGACAAGATTCAAGGATAGCAAATTCGGCATATTCTTCCATTGGGGGCTATATGCGCTTCTGGCAGACGGCGAATGGAATATGCAGGTGAACAATATCAACAAATATGAATATGAACGGCTTGCATCCACATTCTATCCGTCTAAATTCAATGCGGAGGAATGGGTGTCGGCAATAAAGGACTCCGGGGCCAAATATATCACTTTCACTACAAGGCACCACGAAGGCTTTTCAATGTTTCACAGCGATGCTTCATCCTATAATGTAGTTGACGCCACGCCTTTCAAGCGTGACATTGTCGGCGAATTGGCGGAAGAGTGTCATAACCAGGGAATTGACCTGCATCTATATTATTCGCTTGTGGACTGGTACCGGGAGGATTACTGGCCTCTTGGACAGACAGGACACGGGACTGGGCGCACTGAGCACGGCAAATGGAGCGACTATATCGGCTTTATGAAGTCGCAGCTTACCGAATTGCTTACAAATTATGGCGAAGTCGGTTGCATTTGGTTTGACGGACTCTGGGACAAAGATAAATTCCCACGCGACAAACAGCCGGAAATATGGGATTTGGATGGCATCTACAGCCTGATTCACAGCATTCAGCCTGGCTGTCTCGTGGGCAACAATCATCATATCAATCCGTTCGAGGGAGAGGATATTCAATTGTTTGAGCGCGACATACCTGGGCAGAATGAAGCCGGGATGTCGGGTAAGTCTGAAATCAGCGCGCTGCCGCTGGAAACTTGCCAGACTATGAACACCTCCTGGGGATACAAGATGACCGACTTGGACTACAAGAGTGCAGATGAAATCATTACTTATCTTGTGCGCACAGCCGGAATGAACGGCAATCTGCTCCTGAATATAGGCCCGAGGCCTGACGGAACTTTACCGGATCAGGCACTGGAACGCCTGAAAGCCATAGGTGAGTGGCTAAAGGCTAATGGTGACAGCATCTATGGCACGAGAGGCGGTTTCATTTCGCCGCAGACGTGGGGCGTAACGACTCAGAAAGACAACAAACTCTATGTGCATATCCTTGAACTCAAGGAGAATACGCTCAATCTGGCTTTCGGAAACAGGAAACTGCGCTCTGCAAAGGTTTTCGGCACTTGCGAAAAGGTATCTTTCCGTCAGAACCGGACTTCCGGTGACGTTATACTGACACTTCCCGAGGTGCCGGGCTGTATTGATTATATCCTAGAATTAGAAATGAGATAGGGACTTAAAGCCACATTTTATTCCGTATCATTGATGAGATATTCTCAACCCCATTTGTAATATTCAAGAAATCAAAAAGAGGTAGATGTCCGGAGCGAATTTTTCCTGAGTTTTTGAGCGTAGGACGCTACCTCTTTT
>CAVKAQ010000203.1:0-2696 GCA_963654225.1 Butyricicoccaceae bacterium
GAAGGCGAAGACAGCAAAACTAAATCTGTAGATGAGATACTTGCCGAGTTCGATGACCTTGCAGGAATGGAAAAAGTAAAGGAACAGATTGGTCGAATTGCCCGCACAGTCCAGCTCAACCGCCGTCGCGCCATGACGGGACGCGCCCAGGCCAAAGTGGATAATATCCATATCGCAATCACCGGCAGTCCGGGAACAGGCAAGACCGAAATCGCCAAACGCCTCGGACGCATCTTCAAAGCAATGGGTGTGCTCCCTAAGGGCCATGTCGTTGAGCGTGAGCGTAAGACTCTTCTCGATAGTATGGCCAACTCTGCCGGAGTCAATATGGATAAAGCAGTGGATGAAGCATTAGGCGGAGTTTTATTTATAGACGAGGCCTATAACCTCATACCTATGGCGAATCCTAACGATAAAGACCGCGATGGCACGGCTGCTGTAGAAGCTCTGATGACACGTATGAGCAATGATGCCGGAAAGTTCATCACCGTCATTGCGGGCTATAAGGCTGAGATTGAGGAGTTCATCACCAATGCCAATCCTGGTTTGGCCAGGCGGTTCACCCACCGCATCCACATAGACGACTATTCGCCAGAGGTGCTTGTGGAAATCTTCATGGGCAAGGTCAGAAAGGACAATTTTATCCTCACCTCCGAAGCCGAAGATTTGTTGCGCAAGAAGGTACAGGAGATGGTAACGATGAAGGATAAGAATTTCGGCAACGCCGGAGCAATGATGAAGCTCTACAACCAGACTCTTGAACGACAGGCAGACCGGCTGGGCGAATCTATGGATGATCTTACTGACGATCAGATGTTTACAATCGAAGCCTCTGACATTCCATATGAAGCGCCCCGTAAGGTGGACATTCGCCAGTGCATGAAGGAACTCGACCAGCTCGTTGGTCTTGAGTCTGTCAAGAAAATGGTGCACGAGTTGGCTGACACTATAGCCGTTGAGCAGGAGCGAGCAGCAATGGAGGGGCGTCGGCCTAAGTATCCGATGAGCCACTATCTCTTCCTTGGCAACCCCGGCACGGGCAAGACTACCGTTGCTCGAATCATGGGTGACATCTTCTATTCGCTCGGACTACTGCCCAGCAATAAGCTCGTGGAGGTTAAACCCTCCGACATGATAATCGGATTCGTGGGACAGACCGCAGCTCAAACACGCAAGATGATTGACCGCGGACTTGGAGGCGTCCTGTTTATAGATGAAGCTTATGGCTTGAACGACGGCCATTCCGGTACGAAAGATGCCACGCCCGAGATGCTGACTCTTCTAAACGACTACAAAGGACGGATGGTGTGCATCGCCGCAGGATATCCGCGCGAAATGTCGGCATGGCTCGCCACTAATAGCGGTTTGAGCCGCCGTTTTGAAACCACACTCCATTTCGAAGATTATACAGCCGACGAACTTTCGACAATCTTCCTCAATATTCTTAAAAAGGAGGGCATGAAGGCCGACGGCCCGGCTCTGGAGGAGATGCAAGAGTATTTCGATACGCTCGTCTTCAACAAGGGAGCGGACTTTGGGAATGCTGCCGAAGCCGTGAAATATTTTAACAAAGTGAAAATCAACCAAGGGGCGCGCCTGCGACGTTTGGGCTCTTACGACCGTGAAGAACTCTATCAGCTGCGCCGCGAAGACATGAGAATAGAATGAACTGCTATCATTGCAAACAACAGATTGACGACGACTCGCTGTACTGCGACCAGTGCGGAGAGAGGATATACCTATGCCCCAACTGCCATATACCGGGTAAAGGAGAAGGAAAACGATGCGGCCAGTGCGGAACCTTATTGGTTGATGCAGCCTCCGTCGGTTCAGCAAAAAAGGAAGAGCGTTCCGGAGCAACGCGCCTCGTCTCGCATGAAATGGGGCTAACTATTGATTTGACCGATGGGCTTGTGCTCGGACGTCTCGAAGGTCGTTATGCCTCCATGTTGGCACCGCTCAAATTCCTATCGGCTCGACATGCTACAATTCGACGGGATGGTTCAAAGGGTTGGATCATCACCGACGAAGGCTCCAGAAACGGCACAGCCGTAAACGGCCAATGGGCCTACAATCCGCTTCATTTTGAAGCCGGAGATACGGTAAGACTTGCTAACGCTTATGATTTTATTGCCGAATGAAACTGATTTATAACGCCATTAGCCACTGCGGTCTCGTGCGGCAGAACAACGAGGATGCCATATTGGTAGGAAACATGGTTCTTCGCGACGATGCCGACTCATTTGGCTTCGAGATTCCTGATAATGGAATCATATTCCCCGCCATTGTTTGCGATGGTGTCGGTGGTAATGCATGTGGAGAAGTCGCCTCCATGATGGCATGCGAGGATTTCAAATCCTTCTTTGAAAATCTTGAACCGGGACTCGATGATGATAGCCTTTTTCAAAGAATTAAAAATGAGTTCCATAGACTTAACAATAAAATTCTGAAAGAGGGAAACGACAGCGGTATGGCGTCTACTCTGACTGGCTTAGTCATTTACGACAACAAAGCGTTCATTCTTAATGCTGGAGACAGCCGTACCTATCGCCTCCGCTATGACAATTTGAAACTGCTCACCAACGAGCATACAGAAGTCCGAGACGGTCGGCGTGTAATCACCAACTGCCTCGGACTGCCGAATGCATTTATCGACATTTCAATCTCCGCAATTGTCCCCGACGATACCTTCATAG
>CAVKAQ010000204.1:0-2670 GCA_963654225.1 Butyricicoccaceae bacterium
TCTTTGGGAAATTCACGCCTGTATGGATTCTGCCTGTCGTCAGGAACTACAGCATTCAGGGTTTCTCGAGATGACCGCTGATAGATGTCCAATGCACTGTTGCATCCGGCCAGCGACTGGCAGAATGCCGCCATACTGATGATACACCTGGTGGACAGGGATGATACAGCGTTGATATGTCCTCCATTTTTGAATACCGTCGGGAAACTGTCATACATAGTCTTTGCTATGCGGGCGTGCTGTTCGTAGCCGAGTGGAGTCAGTTCTCCCCAGCCGTTCTTGAGCTCCGGATAGATTTCCTTGTATTTTGCATAGAATCTTTCCCCGGCAGGAGTCAGGACTCCCTTTTCGTGTCCTTCGGTAAGTATCGTATCGATTTCCGGATAGAGTCTTGCACTCCAATAGTAGCGTGAGCCGTGACGGCCGTAGTGGCTGATGTAAAAGGCCTTGTAGCCTTTGGGAGCCGGAGTCTGAGCCGGAACAACGGTAGGGTAAGGATAATCTCCGCCATACGCTTTCAGTGAGTCAGCCATGACCTCGGCTCTGACATCGTTCTTCTGTCCCCAGACAGGGGCTGACGCGAGGATGAGAAGCAGAATCAGAAATGATTTTGTAACTTTTTTCATATAAAATAAATTATTATCAGGGAGTCACTTAATTGAATCCTTTTCTTTCGAGAGTCCAGTCCGGGTAGTTCGCGGAGCGGTAGTCGTCGTCCATGAAGAATCTGCCGGCTTCGTCCTGTCCCTTGAGCTGCCAGTCCAGCCAATTCAACATTACTTCTGCAAATGCACCGCCGTGCGGCTGTGCGTAGGTCGCCATATGCCCGACCGGCAGATTGCATAGCACGACAGGTATATGGTTTATTTTTGCGAAGTTCTGCTGCGAAGGCTCATATGCTACATCATCTGGTCCGCCGATAAGGTATAGGACAGGGGCGTGGAGTTTTACGAGGTCAGCCTGCGTTGCGGTGCCGCCAAATTCCTTGCCGTAGAGTCCGCCTTCTGTCACTGACTTGGCGAAGCCTGCTGCAGGGCCTTCGGCTGGACGCTTGCTGCCGGGCTCCTCCACTGGAAACGGAGGCTTGTGCCCCACATATCCGCTGTTCAGAGCGACGGTGGTCGTGATGCGAGGGTCCACTGAACCGGAGAGTGCCTGGCCTCCACTGCAGGATTGCCCGGATGCCGCAATGTGCTTCATATCAATCTTGTTGTAGAACATACTCGACGGATCAGAGTTAAGTTTCTCCATCACGTCCATAGCGTGTACCATATATTCCGTGTCTGTCATCCCTAGACTTTGTATATAGCTGTCGCTGAACTCTTCGTACGAGCCGACAGCCGCTACGATGTAGCCGTGCGAAGCTATTTCGGTAAGGAATTTCTCGAAGTATTTTGAAGAAAATGAGCATCCTCCGTTCGCGAAAATCAGCAGTGGCAACGGGCCGCATTTCTTCACTGCATAGTCGAGGTTTTCCGGGTGGTAAATCGTATAGTCCGGTGTCTCTGCGTTACGGTCGATAACAGCCTTGTACGGACCTGTGCCACCATTCTCGACTTGAAGAAAGTTCTTGGAATCGACAATCAGATTTCTGGCAGCCATCCAGTTCATCAGTTCGTCTGTCCAGTTGTCGGTGGTGTTTGAACCCCTGCGGCCTGCAAGTCCGAATGGGCCGACTCCATCTCCATAAAGGTGCAATTCGGCATTCTTGCCAGCTTTTTTCCACTCGAGGAATAGACCGAGGCAACCGGCTGCGACATTAGGATGTTCAGCGCGTGACATTATCAGAATGTCCGGTGCATTTTCAGGTACGACTACATCCATCAGCGACGGCCCATAGACAGTTACCAGAAAATCAGGCATTTCTCCCTCCTGTGCCGTGATTACTGCACCTGTCGCAACGCCGCCTCCCGCTGAAAATCCGAGCACTCCGACTTTCTCGGGGTTGATGTTCCACTCTGCCGCGTGCTCCCGTACTAGTTTTACTGCGGCTCGGCAGTCTTCGACGGCGCGCATATTAGCCGCGTCACCATCAGTGCTCGGCATCGGATTTGCGTTAGCGTGCGCGAATTGTTGGAACTCAGTCACATCATAAGTCCTGAAGGGCATTTGTGCGGCATCTGATTTTTTCTTCTTGAGCGAGCTTGGCTTCTTCGTCGGAGATGCAGCCTGATTGTTCAGACGATACTTGAGTCCGATTGCGGCTACACCTTTTTCATTCAGGAGCTTTGCCATCCTTTCCACATCGTTTGTCCACGACAGGTAGCGCATACCGCCACCCGGGCAGAGGATGACAGCGGTCCCAACGTTTTTCTCCTCGCTTGGGAGGTAGATTTCTATCGAGGGCTCCGTTACTCCGGAGATTAGCATCTGACCATCGCGGACGATGACTTTTTCTTGTACGTCTTTCGGACCTTCATTTTGTACAGGAACCGGCATCACGCTCTGCGCCAAGGCGGTGGAAGATGTCAGCAGTATTCCGAGAACTGTTACTTTGATTTTCTTCATAATTTTAGCCTCTTGTCATTAATTATATTCTGGCCCGTCAAGTTAGTCTGATTTGCATCAGGTCTGTATCTGAAAAATACAATCTTAAGTACGAGAGTACAAAAATATCTCTCTTATGTGCAATCCTGTACTTTGGTGGTATTTCTCCAGTCATCTCCGGAT
>CAVKAQ010000205.1:0-2655 GCA_963654225.1 Butyricicoccaceae bacterium
ATAGTAGTGAGTTGGAAAATAGAATAGATAATCTTGTTTTTGACATATACGGGATATCAGAAAACGATATTGATAATTTTTGACCCTCAGATTGCGACAAGTCCGGCTTCGATATTGTCATCGGTAACCCGCCGTATGTCGAAGCCAAGAAGTTAAAGTATATCTCCAGAAGATTGAAAGCGACATACCAATTCTACAGTGGAACAGCAGACTTAAGCATATATTTTATTGAACTGGGTCTCAACCTACTACGCAACAACGGTGTACTATCATACATTACAACAAATAAGTTTTTTACTACAGGGTACGGTGAGGTAGTCCGGGAATGGTTATCATCAACATTTATGCGGTCAATACTGGATTTCGAGCAGGTAGAAGTTTTTGAAGGTGTGCTGGTTTCAAGTGTTGTAATATGTTGCCAGACCGCGCATTGTCCACCTCATCATTGTTTTGCCTATGAGAAATTTTATAAGCTTACTCATTCCGAGTTCAAAGAGGAATTTGCAAAACGCAAGCAGCATTTCGGACATTATTGTCAAGATGACCTCGGAAGCAGAGAATGGGCATTCGCAGATACGAAAAATCTAAATGTCAAGGACAAAATAGAATATAATTCTATCTCTCTTGCAGAAGTCAAAGGGGTTCAAATCTTCAGAGGTGTAACTACTGGCTTTAATCCAGCATTTATCATAACAAACGAGGAGAGGGATAAACTCATAGGACTCGACCCCAAAAACTCAGTTGTAATCAAGAAATTATTGCAAGGTAGGAATGTTAGGAAATGGTTTTACAAAGAAAGTCAGGACAATCTAATTTTTACCAGAAAGGGATTCCATATAAGCGATTATCCGTCGATAGAAGAGCATCTTCATAAGTATTACGAGTGTCTCAAGCCCAAAAATGGGACATCCGATGCAACAGGGCGTAAACCAGGAAATTATAAATGGTTTGAGATATTGGACAATACGGCATACTATAGAGAATTTGAAAAGGATGAAAAAATCATATGGGGCCTGACTGCGGATAAGTGGGCATTTGCATATGATAATAAACAGCATTATCTGCCGAGTAACGGTTATATCTTGACCTCAGATAATATCCCCGTAAAGTACATCCTCGGGTGGATTAACAGCCGTCTGATGAAGTATTATTTTGGGCATATAGGGGTGATGACAGCAGGGGGTGCTTACACATTGAAAGCTGCGACAATTTCCTCACTGCCATTCAAGACTCCCAAAACACCGAGCATCGTGATATCTTATGTTGACCGAATTTTGGCAAAGAAGCAAGCCGATGTCAATTCTGATGTCTCTGATGAAGAAGCATTGATTGACAAAGAGATATATCGTCTGTACAACCTTGATGAGGAGGACATACGAATAGTGGAGGGGGAATAGATTAGTCTTTCCCTCACTCTACTTCGTTCTACTTTTGTTCTTTCTGATTAAGATTCTAGATTTTAAAGCCTCCCTTATGAAGCCCTGACGATCATCTAACTTAAGATAATGATTTACAATATCATCAAGCTGGCGATGAACCTCATCTGCCAAGGTCTCTTCGATTTTTGTGCTAAGCCTTTTATTGAAAGATTTATCATAGAGGCTACGGATTAGCCCTTCTTGACCAAAGTCATAGCAGATAGGAATGGTTTTTAGATCTGTTGCCTCAGCCTTGAGCATTCCACCTCCAAGATTGGTTCTTCCCGTGAGTTCCCGTATCAGCCAAAACAAGGATGAGTTGCAAAAGGTCCATATATTAAGCATTTCGGATTGTGATACTTGTCCCTCCGCATAAACTTCCACGTAACTTGAAGAATAGCCTTCGCATCTATTAACGCAACAAAAATGGGTGCCGATGCCACGAGGCATAATCAACAGAGGCTTCTTTCTTCCCAATATGTTTTCGTTTGTTTTCAGAAAGCAACGGCTATTCTCCCATACATACACAGGTCCAACATCTGATGTGAAGTATGGCACAGTGTCATTATCTGGCGTATAAAGAATCTGGTCTTTTGTGAGATTTAGCCCTTGTCCTATGCTTATTCTATCCGCAAGTGCCTGATTCTTATACTTGAATAAAGACTCCAATATCCTCAATACTTCTTCGTCAGCAACAAATGGGACACTCCACTTATAGGAATCAAAGAGAATGTCGTCTGAACTGAATCTTTTGATTGAAACTCCCTCTACCCGACTCCTCTTATGCAGATTCACCGGGAAGTTTTTCATATTACCCTGACAGTGAATGAATGACACAGGGAGAGAGCTATTGCTTGTCTTCTTTTTTAAAATCGTAATGATAGTATTGATGTCGGCATCGGAAAAGTACTTGTAATCTGAGTCGATTATTCCGCACACTTCTATATGCTTAAGAAGATATTCTTGAAATTTCTTACCGTAGTCTGTTGAAAGCCAAGAGTTTTCCGTGATAAAGACATTATAGCCGTCTTTACATAGCAGCCGAAAGGATAGCTCATAAAAGAATATCAGCAAGTCAGCGCCTCTAGCGAATGAGGAGGCTTCTCCCTGATAGCGTTTCTTCACCTCTGACTGTAAGGCATCTTTCAATGAACCGGAAAACTCTGGGCTGCGAGACTCCAAGTACGGCGGATTACCGATGACGATATCAAACCCGGATTTGTCGCAATCTGAGGGT
>CAVKAQ010000206.1:0-2549 GCA_963654225.1 Butyricicoccaceae bacterium
ATTCTTTGCAATGCTCAACAGTCCGATTACACCAGAGGATAAAGACACCATCAGTGAGCGCCGATTTAGGAACGGCCGTAGTGACTATGATAACAATAAGCTGATGCGTTATGAGTCAATGTTTTCCAATCCAACACTCTTCGTTGAGTTGGCGAACAAGACAGTACCATTTCTCAACGGTGGTCTTTTTGATTGTTTGGATGACAAAGACAACAGCAATTATATCGACGGATTCTCGGATAGAGAAGTAGTTAAACGTGCGCTGATAGTTCCTGATTACCTGTTTTTTGGCGATACTGTCGGTAAGAATATTGACCTGTCGGAGTGGTACGGAGACGCATCCAAGAAGAAAGTTAGCGCCTCGGGCATAATAGACATCCTTAAACGCTATAACTTTACAGTAGAAGAGAATACCCCTTACGATCAGGAGGTTTCCCTTGACCCGGAACTTCTGGGGAAAGTCTTCGAGAACCTGCTGGCCAGCTACAACCCTGAGACTAAAACGACGGCACGAAAGCAGACCGGGTCCTTCTACACCCCTCGTGAAATCGTACAGTATATGGTGGACGAAAGTATCATCGCCCACCTCAACAAGACCGTTGGTAAAGATCTTGAACCGGAATATCGTAAGCTCGTAAGCTACACTGATGAAGCACTTAACTTGACGCAAGAGCAGAAAGCCAGTATCATCAACGCCCTTTATGATTGCAAAGTTCTTGACCCGGCCTGCGGCTCAGGCGCATTCCCTATGGGCATTCTTCAGCAGATGGTTCACATCCTTTCCGAACTAGACCCAAGTAACGAAATGTGGGAGGAACTTATTCTCGATAAGGCCATTCAGGAGAGTGATGATAAGGATATCCAACTTACCGAAGATGAAAAAGAAGAGAAACGTCGCGACATTGAGCGCAGTTTCAATGAAAGCCTCAATCATCCGGACTATGCCCGTAAGCTATATCTCATAGAGAACTGTATTTATGGCGTGGATATCCAGCCTATTGCCATCCAGATATCTAAGCTACGATTCTTTATCTCCCTGGTGGTTGACCAGAAAGCGAATAGCAATCCGGCAGAGAATTTCGGAATCCGACCTTTGCCGAACCTTGAAGCGAAATTCGTAGCTGCCAATTCTCTGATAGGGCTTAAGAAGAATAACTCCCTCTTCGTTACCAACATCATCGACATCGAGGAGCAGTTACAGAAGGCCAATCATAAGATATTCAGTGCCAAGACCTATAAGACCAAACGCAAGTACCGTGAACTCCTGAAAACCCTCAGGCATAAGATGGTGGAAAAGCTGGCCGAAGTGGATGTCATTTCCAATGACCAGATAGAACAGTTGGCCTCTTGGGATATGTTTGACCAGAATAGCTATGCGTCATTCTTTGATCCGGAATGGATGTTTGGCGTGTCGAAAGGATTTGACATTGTGATTGGAAATCCGCCGTATGTATCAACAAAGGGCGTAAAGGAAGAAGATAAAAAGAAGTATGAGGCAGAGTTTGGCTTCTCCGATGATACATACAATCTGTTTACCTTTAAGGGATTAAGTCTAACCAATCAAGGCGGCTCATTATCCTATATAATTCCTAAGACTTTCTGGACAACTGGCACAAAACGCGGTATGCGAGACCTTATTTTAGGAAAAATAATCCGCTATATTTTTGACACCGCCAATCCTTTTGAGGCTGTGATGGTGGATACGTGTATAATCCAGGTATTAAACGAGGATTTTGCAGGTGACAATAAGGTATATTTCCTTGATGGAAGCAAAGACTTAATGAACCCTATTGTCTTCGAACCAATTAAGCAGAAGATTTATAGGAATACGCAAAACTCTGTCATTTTCAAACCTTCTTCATATAATATGCATATTTGGGAGCTTTACGGTGAAAAGGTTAAGGATCTATACAATCAATGGTGGGATAAGATTGAAACCAGCAAGAAGATTAGCCAGAATGCAGCTGCTCTTAAGAAGTATAGAGAGAGCTTGAAACCTGGTGATGTTGCGTTGCTGGGATGCCTTACCGAGGGAGGTCAGGGGTTGGCAACCGCCAATAATGGAAAGTATATTGCGGTTCGCAAATCAACAAAATGGGCGGGCAATATACTTGAATCTCGTCCTAAGAAATTGCAAGATGCCGTAGTTCGTTACAAGATAACTCCTCGTGAACTTAACGGAATGTCGCCGACCGAATTCATTGCGACCAGTACAGAGCAAGAAATAGCAGACACATTTGACCGTCTCAAGGAGAAATATGGTCGCGACATTTTTGGTCAAGGCTATATCTATAAACTTATTGATGATTCAGATTTGGCAGATGTCGATTCCCTGTCTGACGATGAAAAGGAAAATGGCATTGATACTTCCAAAAAGTATTATGTGCCTTATGATAAGGGAGATAAGGACGGTAATCGATGGTATCTTGAAACGCCTTTTGCAATTGCCTGGTCCAAGGAAAATGTCCATTTTTTGAAGACCGATTCAAGGGCTAGGTATCAAGGATACACGTTCTTTTTTAAGGAGGGATTGTGCTGGAGCGATATAA
>CAVKAQ010000207.1:0-2547 GCA_963654225.1 Butyricicoccaceae bacterium
GGGAAGTTCTGTTCCCAGTCCTTTCCCTTTTTTTCTTTTTTTTTCTCGGCCAGAGCCGCTTCTAGGTCTTCCTTGTCGATGTCTATGAACTCATCCTGCGGGTTACCTTCAATATGGTTCTTGCGGATGAAATATTCATCTTTAGGGGTGTCTTTCGCACAAGAACGCAGGAAACTGTAAACTTTTATCCCATTGCTGAATTCATATTCGGCTCCATTCTGCGGGCTGACCTTCGACATCAAGGCAACTCGCCAGGAAGTAAGTTCGCCATACCTATTAAGATTTTTGATATAGGCGCATATATAGTCAAAATTGACTTTGACAAGATTCTTCCCGACCTTGAACTTGTCCAAATAATTACAGATGGTATCCGGAGTGACATTGCGCCAAAGGTAGCATTCTTCGTGTCCCAAAGGCCGTTCTGCTTTTCCCAGACTGGTGATAAGGTCATCTGTAGCGTAAAGGTTTGACTTGCAGACCTCTTTGTTCAGTTGCAACTGGTAGGTTTCGACAAGTCTGCCGGACCAGGAAACCTGAATATCCTTGGTATAGCGACGTTTTGACAATGATGTAATCTGGAGGCATCCCGGGTGGGTACGGACTTTCAGGGCATAGTTGTCCGGGGTACCGCCAGATTCAAACAGATAATTGAACTCTGCCCTAAGTTCTTCACTTGCGAGAGTGATATGGCGGAACCAGTCAGTGAGTTCAGGGCGTGTAAACAGACGGCACAAGTCAACATAGCCAGGACGATAACCAAACCATCTGCCCATCTGCATCAGGGTGTCATACATCTTGGAGGCACGCAGGAAATAGCTGACAGATAGTCCTTCCAATGTCAGACCTCGTGATAGTTTGTCACCACCGATTGCTATCACTGAAATTCCAGTCTCCTCATTTTCATAATATGTGAGTGCGTCTGCAGAGCTGCCGTTTATCGATTTCCTTGAAAGATGATTTCAGAATCTCATCAGTAACAGTGCAGAAGGATTCATAATTGTCTGTGTCTACCTCGAAAGCCTGCCTGAATTCTTCAATTATGTACGGATCATCTGCTTCAATTTCGCTTTTGTAGTATCTGAACAGCTTTTCTACAAGCTCTTTTATGGCGTTCTGCCAGACTTGGAAGCGCGTGACGTGAATCAGCATTGAATTATGCTTTTTCTCCTGTCCCCGTGCAATTCTAATGGCACAAGTCAGGATAAAGCATTTCATCGCTGTTTTGAGGGAATCCGGGATATCGTCAAATGTGGGCTTGGGTGCATCTTTTTTGTGACCGGTGGGGACAAACTGTTCATAGTCATCAATGGTTTTGACTATCGGCAGCAAGTCTTCGTTCTGATCATCAGGAATAACAGATGTACCAAAAACTTTTTCCGGGCCGATATAGTTGTTCGGAGCCGGAATGTTTATGATGAAATCCCTCGGGAACAAATCATCAGCCTGAAGAGGGATAAAAATGTTCGCGAAAGGTGTCGCTGTATATCCGACATAGGCTGAACGCGAGAATTTTCCGAGAATGTGTCTGATGCCGTCATTTATTTTTGTCGGGTCATCTTCTTTTTTGTTCGTGTTGATGGAAGCATTGTCCGCCTCATCATCAACCATAAGAAGTGCCTTGGAATCAATCTTTTTGTCCGGACTTACAGTCTGTAACCATGTAAGAACACGTTTGAGTACAGATACATTTTTTTTGATCACCAGCAGTATCGGTGTTGGAGTCTCGAAATTGATTCCCAATGAATCGGCTCCTTTCTTCGTGAAGTCTCCCTTCTCTGCACTTGTCGTAATAGAGTTGGCTACTGCATCCTTGAAACCTGGGATAAGGCCCACGCCCACTTTTGTCGATTTTCCGGATTCAGCTTTCCGCCCAAACATTGTATCAAACCCGAGGAATCCATCATCCAGACGAGTCTGGGTTTGGCTCCTCAAGTTGTTGTGAATACCTGCAAGAACAACAATAAAATTGAAGCCGGCATCCGCTGCTTTGCAGATAAGCCCAGTATAGTTGGCAGTTTTCCCTGATTGCACCTGTCCGACAACCATACCCTTTTTGTCAATCTCAATATTTTTCAACTGTGGATTGAACAAGCGGTCAAGGATATCTTCAGTAAGATGATCTATCTGGTAAACTGATGCTTGCGGAAAATTTTTGGTTTGTTGCAAGTACAACTCATATCTTTTCCAGAAGGACCAGGTTGATTTTTGATCTGCACGGAATTGTTTAAGCCATGGTTTGCGCCGGTCTTTCCCATCAAGAATCTGATGGGTATCTACAGTGGTTGTGTAGTTCGCCAATAATTCTTTTCTGAGAGCCTGTTTGTCAATTCCGGGATAAAGGTCAGCGATCTTGTCGATTGCTTTGCCGATTTCTTCGTCTTTGACAACGTCTTTGTGGCCTATCATGGCAACTGCTACATTGTAAGCTATTTGTAAAGACTCATCCATATTAGCCGAGTGTTTCAATTAGTGGCTCAAAGTGGTTGAATGGTTCTATGCCGCTGATAAATTTCTTCGCCTCTTCTATGGAATAGCCCTCTTCAATTT
>CAVKAQ010000208.1:0-2478 GCA_963654225.1 Butyricicoccaceae bacterium
AGATTACAGACATCTGCAAGGTCTTCAGGACCGAAGAAATCGAAACAGTCGCTCTCGACAACGTATCGTTTGAAATCAATGACGGGGAATTCGTGGCGATTATGGGCCCTTCCGGATGCGGAAAATCAACCCTGCTGAACATTCTCGGACTCTTGGACAATCCTACTTCCGGCAGCTACAAGCTCCTCGGGCAGGAAGTGGCTCGGCTTAAAGAGAAGGAACGCACAAAATTCCGTAAGGGAAACATCGGATTCGTGTTCCAGAGCTTCAACCTCATCGATGAACTCAATGTGTATGAAAATATCGAATTGCCGCTGAGATATATGGATTACAAGCCGTCCGAGCGCAAGGAAAAGGTCGAGGCCGTGATGGAAAGAATGAATATCAGCCACAGGGCAAAACATTTCCCGCAGCAGCTCTCAGGAGGTCAGCAGCAAAGAGTTGCAATCGCACGTGCGGTCGTTGCCAATCCTAAGTTGATTCTTGCGGACGAGCCTACCGGAAATCTTGATTCCAAGAACGGCAAGGAGGTTATGGACCTGCTTTGCGAACTCAACAAGGAAGGGACTACAATCGTTATGGTAACCCACTCGCAGAAAGACGCGGCAATGGCGCAGAGGACCATCGATCTGTTCGACGGCCATATCGTCAGCGACGTAAAGAACGAACTTTAAATCTTCTTCTAAAAGACAATGCGGTACATTTTCGGGAATTTCATAAATACGTTGAGGAAATACAAGATTTCGAGTTTTCTCAACATTGCCGGAATGGCGGTAGCCTTCGCCGCGTTCTATGTCATACTCACTCAGGTATCGTATAACTTCGGATACAACAAGAAACTGAAGGACTGTAACAAGTTGTTTGTCCTCACAACGCCGTCAAATTATGACACCGGGAAATTCTGTGCGTGGGTATGCCGGCCATTCGGTGAAAAAGCGATAAGCGGGACTCCGATGGTGGAATGCGGCGGAGTAATGGACATTCAGCATTATTCCTCCAATAACGACATCTGTTGGACGAGGAGGAATGACACAGGAATTAAACTTCATCTTGGAGAACCCCATTATTTTTCATTGGGAGGAATTGAAGCTCTCGGATTCAATTTCATAGCAGGCTCCGTTGTGGATCTTAAGAAGCCGCACACTTTCGCCATACCGGAACACATCGCCAAAGAACTGGGCTTGTCTGTCGGCGACAAAATTTCCTGGAGTGACCCTGAAGGAGAAAAAGAAGCGATGGAAATCGTCGGCATTTACGAGGATTTCCAGAAAAATTCCGATTTGTATGATCTCGATGCTGTCAATTCAATCGGAGACTATTGCATTGACGATTTTGAAGAATGGTCGTTCAATTATATTGTTAAACTCCAAGACCCTTCAGACAAAGCTGAGTTTGAAGAATATGCAAAAGGGGTTCTGATGGATATAATGAAGGAGCGGTATCAGGACTACTATGAAGATGATGAGGCGGGAGTATCGCAGGCATTGAAGGAATTGGATGAACAGATGCAGATACGTCTTATTGCACTGAACGACTGCTTCTATTCCACTGAATTGGACAATCCCGTCGGCAAAAGAGGAAATAAAACCACAGACTGCACTCTGCTTGCCATTGCGATATTGACAATAGTGATAGCGCTCATAAACTTCATCAACTTCTTCTTCGCCCTCGTGCCTATCAGACTGCGGTCGGTAAACACTTACAAGATATTCGGAGTGTCCCGGTCTTCCCTGATTATGAATTTCGTATTCGAGTCGGCGGGTCTTGCCATACTGGCTCTCGCATTGGCTGCAATAATCATAAAATTGTTCCTGCTGTATGCCCCGGCTGATATTCTTCAGGCCTCAGCGGATTTCAGCGGCAACATTCCGATCGCATCGCTGACCGTCATCACCGCATTGGCCGTCTGTATGGCAGGAAGCGTCTATCCGGCACTGTACATCACGTCATTCCAGCCGGCACTCGTCCTCAAAGGCTCTTTTTCCGGCTCAAGGGCGGGAAGAAATCTCCGAAGCGGACTGATTGTTTTCCAATATGTCATCTCAATATCGCTCATCGTCTGCGCGACATTCATACGGCTGCAGCACACTTATATGATGAATTATGATATGGGATTCAACAAGGAACATCTGCTCAGTGGAAAAATGCCTAATACGCTAAGCTGGTACGGGGAGCAGAATCAGGCGTTTGAAGACAAGTTGCGCAGCAACCCCGGGATTGAGGATATAACCTGGGCGGACGGAAAAATTGTCAACAAATCCAGAATGGGATGGGGTCGCGATTACAAAGGAAACAATATCAATTTCCAGTGCTATCCTGTAGCTCCTAACTTCCTGCGCTTTATGGGAATTGACATTGTAGAGGGACGCGACTTTACATCGTCTGACGACATCGCAGAGAATGCTTCAATGATATTCAACGAGCAGGCCAAGAAGGATTTTGACATAGACTTTGAGACTCCCGCTCCCGGGCACATAG
>CAVKAQ010000209.1:0-1129 GCA_963654225.1 Butyricicoccaceae bacterium
TTGCGACGGAGCGGTAATCCCAGAGAATCCATTTCTGTTTGAGCTTGCCCTCGCCGTTCAGCATAAAAGATGACTGGTCAATGAGCTCCTGAGGCCAACCGTCAGCGAAGAAACCGCAATAAACCCATTCTTCCAATATGGCGTCGCCATTGACGTTCTTGTCATATTCAGCATCGAAATCTTCCATAAGTTTCTTATCGAATACGGAATTCACGATTCCTGACACGAGAGGCTTGAGGTCTTTAGAAGGGATTATCGTCTTTACGTCCGATGAAATCTCATATTCCAATGTTTCCTCATCCATAGCAATATGCAAATGCGTATCAGATTCATATTCATTTTCTGAGGCATCCGTATGCTCAGCGGAATCTCCCAACTTATAATAACGTCCGTGACAAGCGAACATAAACTCCAGATCTTCAGTGTATCCGTCGATTATTGCTTCACCCGGCACCTTGGCTATGATTGAGCCCAAGTCTATGCCGACGGATTTGAGACTGTCCATTACAGGAACTTTCAGCAGTTCCTCATAAGCTTCGCTGTAAATGTCTTTGGCTTTCTTCTTTATATCCTTGAGATTCTCATACTTGGTTATCTGACCGTATTCGTCTGTACGGAATATGATTGAAGAGCCCTTGATTCGGTCTGACATCAGACGCGTAATTCTCATTTGCAAGTCATTAAGTTCCTGATTTGCAATCGTATCATAATCAAAGTCCAGGAACTTATATTCCAACTTATAGCCCTTGCGTGTAGAATCCACCACGGAAATCATCACCTTGGTTGACAATCCGGAAGTCTTGGTTGAGTCTTCCCCTTTGACATTCCAGCTGCTCTCGTTAATCCAGTATATCATCGTGTCACGCTTGTCAAACCAGGCGATAACGGCGACATTGGAGTCTGGATATTCCGACAATGTGCTATCTGCGACCACCGTATCGACTTCGACAGCCATTGTGGAATCGTCACTGACCTTATTGGAAAAATGATGTACTGCCGGACGGCCAAAAACATTGGGCAGAGCAATGCATAGCGCAATCACGCAAGGCAAGAGACGTGTATTATTCATATTGTGAGATACATAGTTTTTTGTATCCAATTTCCCTCGAAGTGTCACAAAAATACTCTG
>CAVKAQ010000209.1:1172-2465 GCA_963654225.1 Butyricicoccaceae bacterium
TTTGTATCTCACAAAGATACATAGTTTTTTGTATCCAATTTCCCTCGAAGTGTCACAAAAATACTCTGGTAATGTACACAACTGGAATATAAATTCGTTATATTGCGGTTGCTTTGCGTATAATCTATGAAAGGAGCTTGCAGATATATTCTTTTGTTGATGATATCTGTTTTGATATCGTCAGTGACGCATGCTCAGATAACATTTGATTGGGATAGATCATCTACAACGGCTTCAAATGATAATGGAGTCATCTTGTATAATGCTAAGATATATTTTGAGGTACGAGATTCTGCGTCACGGGCCGTACTTGCCGGTGCGTTTATCTCGGTTACTGACGGACAGGATACCGTCAAGATGGTCACCGATGAATTTGGATGGCGATTATTCGGTTCAATGTTCAAAACAGATTCGCTTGGAGTAGCTGTATCTTATCTGGGATACAAGCCGGTTAAAGGTAAGATTCCGAATATCAAGCCTTTAGGTGATGGTTTACGGGTGAAGATACTCCTGCAGGAAGATCCGCAGCAACTGAATTCCATTATCGTGCGAGACAATGCCATAGCAATGGTTATGCACGGTGATACCACGATATTCAATGCCGCCGCATTTACAAGCAGGACAGGAGATGTTTTGGGGGATTTGCTGAAAAAACTCCCAGGGGTTAAGATACAGGATGACAAGGTTGTATATCTCGGAGAAAAAATTGACAGAATCATATTCAATGGGGACAATATGTTCGGAAAGGATATGAACAATGCTATGAATATGGTCCTTGCTGATGAAGTGAAATCTGTTAAAGTATATGACAAAATTGCGCCAGACAGGCCTGCCGATGACCCGGACGCGAAAAAAGAGCGTGTTATTGACGTGAACACAAAAGTTCCGCTCAAAAAGGTAGATCAGGTGGATATCAGTGCCGGTGCAGGAATTGTTCCATCTGGCGGAGATTCCGGAAAATCAAATTATTTGTACGGCGGCGGTGTTTTATTTGGGATGTACGCGGCTGACAACGCTCCCAGATATTCCGGAAGCATTGAAGGAAATCATAATGCGGATAGGACGGCATCAATAGCAGCTTCATCTCCGACTGATAATATCCAGGCAAGCATCTCAATTGGAAGAGACATTCCCGGAAAGACGGGATGGAATCATATCTTGATGTTTTCCTATGACAAGAATACTCAAAACAGTGGCAATATAAAGATATTTGTACCGTCAACGCAATGGGCGGAACGTAACGATTCGTCCAGTCTAAAAAATCGAGGTGATACTAAATCACTACTGTATTAT
>CAVKAQ010000210.1:0-2381 GCA_963654225.1 Butyricicoccaceae bacterium
GCTGCCTTCCGGCCCTGGGGGAGTTCAGAGGGAGCTGGTCGTGTACGACTTTCCCGTTGCAAATATACTTCTTTTTCTTTATTCGGCAATAATCCGAGTCACAAATCGCAAAGAGGGCGACCATAAACAGGGCTTTTTCAGGGAGTCTTCAGTTATCGAATCTACGCAAAGTTCCTGAGATTCTGCGTTCAGTCAAGATTGGTGAAGATGAACGGAAGAACGTCATCCACTCTGTCAAACTTCAGAATTTTGCCGGAGCCATAAAACAAGACTGACATATCTCCGCCGCTGATTTTCTGATATTCTGCCATAACCTGACGGCAAGCACCGCAAGGAGAGGTAATGTCTTCATTTATTTTTCCGTTCTGAGCCCCGACAATGGCGATGCTCTTCATAGGCACATCCGGATAATTGGCGTGAGCCGCATACATCGCAGTCCGCTCTGCGCACAGACCTGATGGAAAAGCGGAATTTTCCTGATTGGCTCCCGTAACGATTGTTCCGTCCGAGAGTCGCACTGCGGCGCCCACATTAAAATTCGAGTATGGGGCATACGAACCTTTCAAGGCATTTGCGGCAGCCTCGCACAGTTCTCTGTCAGACGCCTCCAATTCATTGAGAGACGCATATTCCTTATATTTTATTTCAAGAATTTTATTGGTCATAATGACTTCGGTATATCATAAACGTTTCAAATATAGTCAAAGTCCAGTTAAGAGAAAAATATCAAAACCGCTTTTTTAACTATGACAGGGAGAAGAATGCTAAATTTAGAACGTAATCTGGCGCAAGAAGCCGCTATTTATGTAACTTTGCGGGTGCTTAAAGATTTCGACAATATGAAAGTTTGTATCGGATTGTCCGGCGGAGTGGATTCCAGTGTTGCAGCCCTGCTTCTGAAGCAGCAAGGCTACGATGTATTCGCAATGTTCATGCAGAATTGGCACGACACTGAAGGCACGCTTCACGGTGATTGCGAATGGGAGGAGGACAAGTTCGTTGCGGAGATGGTAGCCAGAAAAATCGGCATTCCTTTCTATTTCATAGACCTCAGCAAGGAATACAGACAGCGTGTTGTCGATTATATGTTCGATGAATATTCAAAAGGGAGGACGCCTAATCCGGACGTGCTTTGCAACCGTGAAATAAAGTTTGACGCATTTCTGCAGGCCGCAAAAAAGATGGGAGCCGATATGGTGGCCACTGGTCACTATTGCAGGAAAGAACCTGCCTTGGGCCCTGACGGCAAGCAATTGATTGAAAACGGCAAACCGGTATGGAAGATTCTCGCAGGCACAGACCCTAACAAGGACCAGAGTTATTTTCTCTGCCAACTGACCCAGGAGCAACTGTCTATGGCGATGTTTCCCATCGGGGACATCTGCAAGCCGGAAGTCCGCAGACTGGCTCACGAGGCAGACCTGCCTTCAGCCGAGAAAAAAGATTCGCAGGGCATCTGTTTCGTCGGGAAAGTGGACCTGCCCGTGTTCCTTCAACAGAAGCTCAAGTCAGTAGAAGGCAATGTCGTGGAGGTTTACGATGAATTTTTCAACCATTCAGAGCAATACGGATATATCTCCGAAACAATCAATTCCATATTGAAGAATCCGCGTGAGGACAGTCTGAATCTGATTACCGACTACATTTCCGATGACAAAGCGGCACATTCTCAAGCGGGTGATTTCGAGGGCGGATGCCATAAGGAGTCGATTTACGATTTCGAGAAGATAAAAGAGCTGACCGACAGCCAGTTGGACAGACTTTCAAACCCAGTCACGTATGAATCACTCAAATTCGAGACTGAGACATACCGCTCAGGCAAACATCATATCAAGAAAACCAGATACAAGGTAAATCCGTACGGCGCGGTCATAGGAAAACACGAAGGAGCACAGTTCTACACTATCGGACAGCGCAAGGGGCTGAATATCGGAGGCCACAAGAACTCGCTGTTCGTCATTTCCACTGACATAGAGAACAACATCATATACGTCGGTGAGGGGCATCGCCACAAAGGATTGTCAAGGAACTGTCTGAAGGTCAACACCGATGAGATTCATTGGATTCGCGAGGACTTGAAGATGGATGCAGGCGAAATCCGACGCTACCGTGTCCGGATACGTTACCGTCAGCCGTTGCAGGACGCTCTGCTCATACAGCGGGAATCAGGCCTATTCATCCTGTTTGAGGAGCCGCAGCGCGGAATCACACCGGGCCAGTTTGCCGTTTGGTATGACAGAGACGAAATGCTCGGCTCCGGAGTGATATAGGAGTTTCCATATCCTCCGCTCTAAATCGCGAGAAAACTCTGCTCCTGGCATCTGATTCTTATTGATGTAAAGTATATGATCTGACCATATTGACGGCACAATGGACGAGCC
>CAVKAQ010000211.1:0-2307 GCA_963654225.1 Butyricicoccaceae bacterium
GTCGTAACTCTGTGTCAGAGCATTCTTCCACGACTTATAGTCTCTGGATACTGCGATAGACATCCTTTTTTCGGTTTTCAAATCCAATATATTGATTTGAGGAAACCTACACATTGCCATCACTAATACTTCCCGATCCTGACAAACGAGGGAAGCTGATGATAATTTGTCTGCAAACGAAACGCCTGAAGTATAAGGGAAAATCGGAATCTGTTTAATCTCATTTCCCGATTCCTCCAAAAGCGAACAAGTATAACTGTCTTCCTTAGGAATGAACACGATATGCCCGTCCCCGACAGGATACGAGTCAATTGTTCCGGGAGGCAATACCAGCAACTTGTCCAACTCTGTCTGCCGCTCTCTTATAGACTTCTGCCAATCAAAAGCATAGACAGAACAAAGACTGAGGTCAAAAAAATACAACTGGTTATTTCGACTGGCTAATTGAGTTTTGATAATCGGAGACAGTAATTCGCCTGGGCCTCTTCCTTTTGTTATATAATGCCCTTTGAAGGAATTATCTGCCAGAGAAAAGATATGCAGTTGGGATAACGAATTCGGTAATCTGCCCCTCAATATCATCAGAGAATCACATATGGACATTCCTGTTACCTTAAAAGGCCTTTCTGCACCTAATTCCAGCAAATCACCTTTAATAGCATATGTCTGATGGGGTTTTTCAAAATGAATCGGTGAATCAAATATATTCCTCACCCGATGCCCACACGACACAGACACAAAGAAGATAAGTAAAAAAACTGATATGCGCCGCATCTTGAGACTATATAATTAAATTTTCCAAAGATAATCACTTAAAACGAAAAAGCAAATAATTGTCACTTATGTTACGAACGATTGCAAATACAAAAATTATACATATATTCGTGGCGTTTTAGGCGGAATGAGATTCTGTATTCATACGTCTATGCAGGTAGCACTCTCTCTCCTGTATAACTCACTGAGAGACACCGGATTCCATTTATTACCCTTAAACAGTAACGAGAAGATAGATTGAATTCTATGAAGGATTTAAAGCTGATATTCATCATCACGATGCTCGTTGCATTGAGTTGCGGCTGCTCTGAACCATACTCTCCCACCTTAAAGAGTATCCGACAGGTCAAGGAATCTGATTTCACCGCCATTTCGCTTCCCGTTCCTGAAACGGTGAATCTGGATACACCGGGCGTGATCAGTCTGAAATTCTGCGATTCACTCCTGCTTGCAACAGCTTCTGGTGACAAGGTTCTTCATATCTACGACAGAAGCACTTGGAAGGAATCCGGAAGTTTCATCTCTAAAGGGAACGGCCCTTCGGAACTTCTCTATTCTCCCTTCTGCAGTGCTTTCTGTCTCGACAGGGAAAACGGCGGCACCGTCCTCCGTTTTGCAGATTTTATGACCAAGAAGATTTTAAGAATCGACCTCACACAGACCCTGAGACGGAAAGACCTTGTCCTCGAGCAAATCGGCAAAACAGAAGACGGGCAACAAGTTCTGGCAAGCGTTATCATAGATGACAACGATTATTATGCTAAACGTCTTTCAGCAAAAGCAGATTCACAAGAACGTTTTTATATGAAAGACGGGCGGGAATTCATCTCTGAAGATATGGCCCGGCTGAATTCCTTCCGCTTAAACGCCCCGGACAGAGGTTTCAACTTTAATCTCCTGTCGGCTATTCTCGGATATTCACGGGAACGTGACTTGGTCATCGAAGCTATGACCTTGTTGGACCAGATACACGTTTACCCACTTTCCGGACAGTCCGGAGGCTTTACTATCGCAAACGGCAAACTCCGAGACATTCATTATCTTGAGAGAAATCCGCTGGCCTCCACGAACGGTTACTGCGCACTTTCGGTTCACAAGGACTTTTTCTCCGCACTTTATCAGAAAGACAGGAAGAACAATCAGCTCCAGTTTTTCTCGTGGGAAGGGAATCCATTATGGATAATCAATCTGAATACCGGAGTCAGGTCTTATGACATTGATCCAGATAACGGCATTCTGATAACATTGAACAGCGAAGATGAGACCGTCAATTCATACTTTATTCCGGAGATGATGCGGATTCCGTAGCCCTGCACTTAGCCCGATGAGGACTCAATAATTCCAGTAATAAGAAACTGCCGGATAAGATACTTATATTAGCCGCAAATTTAACCGAGCATAAAATAAGACCGAGTTTTATCACATTTAATGAGAATCAGAGCATCACGATTGATTACCTGATGCCTCATTTCCTAAGCGTTGCTGTAGGTACTATGCGCGGCATTCTTGTGGTAAAGACCGCAGGTACAGCTT
>CAVKAQ010000212.1:0-2283 GCA_963654225.1 Butyricicoccaceae bacterium
AATATTCCTTGTTGGGAGTCGTGGTGGCCGGCAACCGTCTTGGCCGCACGATAGGATTCCCGACGGCGAACATCCAGCTTTACGAGCCTTTGAAACTGCTGCCTGGCAACGGTGTCTATTCGGTTGAGGCCGAGACTCTTGGCCGTAAGTTCAAGGGGATGTGCAACATAGGTGTCCGTCCGACCGTCCGTGCCGGCGGCCAGCGCACCATCGAGACCAACATATTCGATTTCGATGAGGACATATACGGCCTCGATCTCAAGGTGACTTTCCATCACAAGATCCGTGATGAGCGCCGTTTCGATTCCATCGATGCCCTCCGCTCCCAGCTCGCCGCCGACAAGGCCCGTATCCTCGCGGAATGACAATGTAGCCGTCTTGGTGCACCCATCCGGTCGCTGAGCTTGTCATTACCAAAATTCTTGGGTGGAGCGGAGGTCATTTTAAGACCATAAGCTGTCTAAATCTTGTCTAAAAGTTGACTTTTAGACAACTTATCCCGAAAAAATGTTCTAAAATCAGTCTAAATCCGTATATTTGTGATGACAACTGAAACAACAAGAGGCTATGGATAATTTTATCGGCAGAGAACAGGAGATCAGGCGGCTCCGGCAACGGTATGAATCTTCGTCGCCTGAAATGGTGGTGGTATATGGTAGGCGTCGTGTCGGGAAGACCTTCCTTATCAGGCAGACCTTCAACAACAGCTTCGACTTCTATCTTACCGGTCTCTACAAGAAGAACCTGAGCCGCCAGCTGGAGAATTTCGCAAATGCACTTTCCGAATATTCAGGAGAGGACATCGACACCCCGAAGGACTGGTTTGCAGCGTTCCGGATGCTCAAGACATATCTTAAAGGCATCAATCATTCAGGAAAGAAAGTCATCTTTCTGGATGAAGTCCCATGGATGGAGACGCGGAAGTCGGACTTTGTAGGTGCGCTTGAGGATTTCTGGAACGGCTGGGGGTCGGGCGAAAACGACCTTATGCTCATTCTCTGCGGCTCCGCCACCTCGTGGATAACCAAGAAGATTTTCGGAAACAAAGGAGGTCTGTTCAACAGGGACACAGACAGAATATATCTTGAGCCCTTCACCCTAAAGGAAACGGAAGAATATCTCTCACATAATCAGATACTCATGCCGCGAAAGGACATAGCAGAGTGCTATATGATTATGGGAGGCATCCCCTATTACCTGAGCAAAATGGAGAAGGGATTGAGCCTGAGCCAAAATATTGACAACATATTCTTCAAGAAAAGGGGACGCCTGTGGGATGAGTTCACTCATCTTTATGCTTCCCTCTTCAGCAGTCCGGAGCCTCATCTGAAAATAGTCAAGGCCTTGCACACCAAAACATCGGGATTGACCAGAAATGAGATATCCGCCCTTACGGCTATCCCGGCCAACGGAAAGCTTACCCGCGTGCTTCAGGAACTGGAGGACTGTGGATTCGTTATCGCTTACAAGGATTGGCTGAACAGGAAGAAGGATTGCATCTGGCGTCTGAGCGACTTCTACACAATTTTCTATTTCGATTTTGTCAAAGACAACTACGGAGAAGATGAGAATTTCTGGACTGACAGGATAGACTCACCGGTTCACCGAGCTTGGTCAGGATTTACATTCGAGCTCCTGTGCATGAACCATATTGCCCAGATAAAATCTGCTCTCGGCATCTCTGGAGTGGCATCACGCCAATGTTCGTGGAGGGGTTCGGACGAGGCTGGCAGAAAGGCTCAAATTGACCTTGTCATCGACCGAAGGGATGGCATAATCGATGTCTGCGAGATGAAATTCGCATCCGACAAGTATGCAATCAGTAAAAGCTACGAAGAGGAACTGCAGAATAAGATTGCTGTGTTCCGCTCAGCGACATCGACAACCAAGGCCGTTCATCTTGTGATGATTACCACCTTCGGACTTGCCGAAAACTCTCATTCCTCGATTGTCCAGAAATCATTGACGCTTCAGGATTTGTTTATGTAGTCGCGTGGAGCGCAGTTCCGTGATACCCAAGGAATTAAGCAATTGTCTTTAGTGGGTTTGCACTAAAGGCGAGAGCCTTTTTGATTGACAGTCAAGGATTTAACCGCCACCCATTGAAAATGGGGGCTTTACTGGTAACCTGCCTTGACGTTCGTCACGTAACTGCTCTCTTCTCGTGGAAAAGGGTGTCGTAGATTTGCTATTTACTTACCTTGCGGCGCTTACGCCAGACGGGCGGTGGCGTAGGCGATGCGGGCGAGGGTCTCTTTCCTGCCTATGCGGACTATTATGTCG
>CAVKAQ010000213.1:0-2275 GCA_963654225.1 Butyricicoccaceae bacterium
TATTGGAAAAGGAATTCGACCTCGGACATATCTCCCGTGCCGTAGATGATGTCGACGGGCCTCTCCCCGCATACCGGGCACTTGCTCGGCTTGCGTATAACGTCTATGATTCTCGGGTGTTGTGGCATAGTATGTCAAGTTTGATTATTTAATTGCAGTTGCGGATCGGGATTACACTTTGGTAATGATAATAAGAAGGTGATAAAATCTTCTTCTTTCAATTTCTCATCTTTTATAGTCCTGCCTACCTCCACATTTTTATGCCTTATAGTTCCATTCCCTTCCCAAACATAAAATTCTCCATTATGTTTGAAATAGACATCTTTGCCATTCATCATTCCGGCCTCGAGTTTTCTATCTGGTGACAAAAGCTCTATCAGTCCGGAATCTAAAAACTTGATAATGTTGACATTTCTGCTTTCATACATCAGGACATAAGGCATCGACGCTTGATGGTGCATCAAAACGTGCTTCCAACCACATACCCGACTTGGCGCGAGATACAATCCTTTATTAGTCGCGACATCTTTTAGAATAGTTGAACCAATGATGATTTGTTTTTCGTAATTATAATTTCCAGCCATCCGCTTTTCCGCCGCAAATGCCTCTAATTCTTTTTCATTGTAAGGTGTGGCTAAAAGCCAAGTGTTGTTGTTCTTGCAGTTATCACGCTTCGATAATAATGTTTTCCAAAACCTAGAGTGCCCATCACATCCTGCGGGATACCAAAAGTCGGAATAAATTTTATCGTAGTCATGAATCAAATAGTTGCGCGAAGCAATATCATCAAGATTTCCATAATACAGCAGGTTCTTGTATTTTGAGTCAAAATTGTCCCATATATAATTGCCACTCTCGTCCAACAGCAGGCAACGGATTGTTCCGCAAAGAACAGGGTGCTTTTCTACGGAAGTAATTACTTCCTCCCAAGTCTTTCCCTTGAATTCCTCCGTAGTCCCTGTATAATTCCCGTCCGAGAATTTCTTAATCTTAACCTGCTCTTCTTTTATGTGTTCTTGGAAGACGGTGTACTTATCTTTAGCAACTCCATCCAAGAAATCGCTATTGGATAGGCATTCGTAAGAGTTTGTCGGGTCCGGTACAATTCTGCCAAGATCATTAATGGCTGAAATCATGGTAGCCCGGTCCCTTATTTCTGTATTGAAATCACAAATGTTCCATACCAGCCGCATCCAATGGCGCAAGGAGGTCTCACTGAATGAACCTGATTTACTCTCAAAATAATAGCATACCGCCCAGAATGCGATCATCTGAGGTTGAGTAAGAGAATAGTAGTCTTTTTTCTCAGCAGCCGTATCGTCTACATAAACCGCCGAGAAGCATTTTTCATTATCATCATAATATGGGCTGTTTACAGGGAGTGAATGATGCGCCTTCTGATACGCAGAAATGTGAGTTAATATCCGCTGCAGATTGGTGAAAATATCATGGACTTTGCTCTTGTCCCCAAGTAGGTCAAAAAAATCCTTGTACAACCCGAAACCGATTTCAGTATAAGACGGGCGTTTATCTTTAGATTCTATGAAAGAGTATAGATAATCGTATACTTTCTTTTTCCCAGACCCATCCTCACTCTTCTCCAAATAAGGGACATAACGCATAAGAGCAGCGAGGAAATAGCGGTTGATGAACCCAAAATATATGTCATCGAAATCAATATCTGTTTTACGATAATCCCAGAAAAAGTCAGTCCATTGCGTATCAAGTAGATAAGGATAGCCTTCTGTGACATCTGCCAGGTCGTCCCATCCCATATCTTCAAAATACTTCAGCAAATCAGCCTTGAAATTTTCGAAGTCAGTCAAAGGCTTGCCGCGCCCGTTCATTTTGACATACAGGTCATCACTTTGCCCCATATTCTCTATGTCCAGTTGATAGAAAATGACCGGGCATGTTCCGGTATCCGACATCAACTCACTCCAATAGCGAGCTAGTATTTCCTTGCTCTCGCCCCTAAACATTTCTTCAATGCCATCTGTCTTCTCGTTTTTCTCACCGGACAGCATTCGCAGCATAGATTGCACTGTTGGATCCTGACGCCATAATGAAAACATCCAGGACTGTCTTAAAATCCCGTCTGCAATATTCTCTTCTGGGGATTGATTTATTTTCATCCCCTCCGTTACAAGCTTATGGGTAAATGATTTACTGCTTTCGCGCGTCTGATAGGAGAACCTGTCAAGAACACTCTGCACTTCCGGCTTCTGCAGTTCTCCTGTTTTATAGGCGAAATACCAGTGTAATAGCCATAAAG
>CAVKAQ010000214.1:0-2273 GCA_963654225.1 Butyricicoccaceae bacterium
AAGAGGTCCCGCCCCAAGGAGGAAGATGAATATTCCTGCCGCAACCTTGGTTATTTTATGTTTAGGGTTCATCGTGGTCTAAATATTAGTATTCGCTAATTTAGTGAATATTTATCGTTTTCCGCAATTATGTTATACATTTCGCTCACCGTATCACGATTCCGACAATGTACTCCTCCGGGACAAGGCCGAAGTAGCGGCTGTCGCTGGAGTCGAGGACGTTGTCTCCACCAAGGAAATACCAGTTGCCCTTGAATTCATATTCTCTCAAGATTTTGCCATCAAGAAAAACCCGTCCCAGACTGTCAATTGACGGCATGAATCCGGTCTCGTATTTAATCAACTTCCGATACCAAAAGAAATCCGATTCTCCAATTGTGACCTTGTCACCTTTCCCCGGGATATATGCAGGGCCGAAATTCTTGATGTTCCATCCATTCATCGCATAATAACACCCTCTTATCTTCATCAGTGAGCTGTCAGACATATTATGGAGCCTGTATTGGAACTCACTTTCACCGACAATCCAGCCTTTGTAATCAAGCCAACGATGCCCCCCGTGGCACAAAGGAAAAACAACATATTCCCGGCAAGACGCACACTGCCTTTTCCGCAAAATGTTTTCTTGGGCAAATAATTTCTATACCTTTTATAGCAGTATGCCAGACAAACCGCAAGCATTGTCACAACATATATTGAATATGGGCCGGGTTAAAGAATGTTCCCGTAACCCTGAACACCGCGTGGTTGGAGCGTTCCAAGCCATACAACTGCAATAGACCGATGACGCACTCGTAAAGCCCGAACACGGCCATTCCCGCCACAAGATAACAACAGGGGAAAGCCTAAAGTCATTAATATGGCTATTCGGATATACTTTTTCATCAAACGGGGATTGCATTACAGCTATTTATTTCAGCTTGTATAACGCCAAGATAGGATTTGACTCTTCTGTCACATCCGGAACCAAAGTCCGCAACTCGTCAAAATATAGAGCGTTGTGCTTACTTGGGTAAATGGGATATACCAACTCATCGTTGGCTGTCACACACAAGAGAGACGAGAATTCCACAAGCAAATCCGACCCATTCAAGTAAGAGAACACCTCTACCTTTGAAGTCTTAAGATCCAAAACGCCATAATATTCAGTGACATACTTATTCTGGACGGTCGCCGAGAACTGAAAAAAGCAATACTTGTCCGACAGCCGGATATTATTCAGATGCCCTAAATAAGAGCCTGAGCCAACTACAGTCTCATATTCCTCCCGGGACATATTCATTATTGTTGAATATGGCAATGTCTGCTCTCCGAAATCAAATTCAATGTAAGGGATCGCTTCCATTCCTTCTAATGAATACAGGACATTTGATAGAGGGAAGTAGAAATATGCCTTCCCTCCCCAGAACGTGAATCCAGAGCTTAAAGACACCGGGAAAGACTCTTTTGTCGGGAAAAAGCCTTGCACAAGATGATTCATTCCTTCATTGACAAGGATAAGGCAGTTATTGTCAGGATTCTTAAGATAGGAATAATAAAGCCAGAAACCATCCTTCGTCTTTGCGAAGACATTAGAGCCGAAACCTGTCGCAACCTCTTTCAGGAGTTCTCCGGCCAGGTCATATTCAAGCATCACCTGCTTGATCCTATCCCAAATCCAGACTGCTCCGTTTTCCTTGTCAAAGCACATATCATCAAGCGAGACATATTCTTTGGGCCCATTGCCCAAACGCCCTATCCTGCGTATAAACTTGCCATCTATGCCAAACAGCCAGACAGTGCGCGTCCGTTTGTCCAGAATCACTATGTGGCTATCATCCATCTCAAGCTTGTCAATCTCGCCGATGAGTGCGTTGTCAACAGACTCAAGAGGAATGACTTTTGCGAAATCAGCTATTTGATCAACATCGAAACCCTTATCCGATTCCGACACTTCGACTTTCGCAATGATCCCAGCTGAAACTGCGGTCTTCTGCCCGCTTTCACCACAAGATGGCAGCAAAACGAATAGAATGAGAATCGCTGATAGTATCTTCGATACGTTATATTTCATGGAAGGCCTAATTAGTTACGATGCCAAAGGATCTTCTGAGCAAAGAATATAGTTGCATTTCTCCGGGCCTTTTTTTATACAGCAGTTATACTTTATCGTAAGCGTAGATACTTTTGTAGGAGTTTTTTTTGAAACCTTACCATTGAACAACCACGCTTTTAAAGAAGCGTCCCAACTCCAACCTGGCTCTTCCGTTACCATTTCCGTACGCGTAGCTTCA
>CAVKAQ010000215.1:0-2270 GCA_963654225.1 Butyricicoccaceae bacterium
CTCCACTACAGACTGAGCTTCCGCATAGATTGTATAAATATCATCGTGCCAAGGCACATTTTCATCCTCTGAACTTGCCACCACAAGATGGTCCGGTTCATTGTAAATCTCATAATTGCCGGCATCTGCCTTGGCCGCGAAACGGCTTCGCAATGAGGAGGATACCAGTTCCGTAGTCGCTGACGCACCGTAGAAATCGTGGTAATCGCTGACTATCGTAGCCTCCGTACCGAAATCATATATGAGCATCTTGTAGTCTCCCGGAGCGATTGCGACATCTCCGCTGACATATCTGACGCCATTGTCATCTGTGCTTACAGTAGTAATGAATGTCTCAGCCGCAACTTCCTCTCCCTTCTTGGTAAAGAACAGCACGTGCATTGCGGTCGGTTCGATGACAGGATGAGTAATCTTGTCATTGTAGATGTCGCAGGTAACGTTCTGGATTCCTTCCACATTCACTTTGACCTTCACTCTGGTAAACTCAGCAGGGTCTTCAAGCGGACGGCGATGACAGCCGGAAACAATGAACAGGGCACACGCGACAACCAGGACTGCGTTCATCACGCCGCCCAATCTTGCCATTATATTTCTGTTCATAATCATTACCTTTCCACCACTTGTATCTACCTATATCCTATCACTATCTCTTATCTGTATCTCTTTATCAAACCTCTATTCTTCAATTTCCCTCTACTTCTCCCCATCACACTCCTCACAACTCACTCTTTCTCAATCACTTTTCTCCAACAAACAGGGCCTTGTCATTTATCCGCTATCGTTTCCTCCTCGCGTTATGGCTGTCGCGTCCGATAGGCACAACAAGCGAAATTTTCGCTTTAGTAGGACCGAACCACGATATTTTTCCAACCTTGTATTTGTCCCTGTAAAGATGCTCATAAGCCGGGTCAGGCTGATAATGCCTGTAATCACTGTGAAGGTAACCTGCCGAGACAGAGAACTCCATATTCAGCCACCTGCATATCGGCAAAGCATATCCGTACGTCAGACCTGCCGACCAGAGTTCACCCTGATAGCAGCTTTTGGTATCCCACTGCAAGTCATATTTTCCGGACATACCATAAACGCCTGCAAAATGGCCGCTGAGATAGTCTCTCTTGTCAGTTCTCTTGAACCACCAGCGCGGCTCGACGCCCATTTCCCATACCTGGAAACAATACTTCTTGCCATTAGTTCCCCAGTTCCACCACGGGAACACATCCTCGACCGCTATGGAGAATTTCTCGCCTATCGGGAACTCCACTTCCACATTCGCCGCAGTAACGGCATCATAAAGCAAGTTTGTCTTGATTGCCGGATACCAATGGATGCGTTTCTTTGAATTGGCGCCTACGGAATCGGCAGGTTGCGAAACAGGCTCTTCAGGCACTGCTTCCGATGTAGTATCTGCCGGCTCCGCGACTTCCTGCGGCACAGGTTTCTCTTCCGGGACAGGCACGACAGTCACCGGAGTAACAGCGCTGTCTTTCTGTTCGGTAATTTCCTTATCCTCATCGACTTCCGGAATCACAAGCTCCTCTCCTCGGGAGAAAATGACAACCTCTGCATAACGCATTTCCTTGAGAATATTGCGCTTGATGTATGCGTAAGGCACGCCGCCACGCAATACCATTATCCTCTTGTATATGTCGTCCGGATTGTCTTTCGGATGATTTTCAAACTCAGCGATGACCTCAGATTTGTACGGAAGTTTGGTCGAGGATTTCAGTCTCTGAATGAATTCGTCGAAGTTGGAGCCGAGCGGAATTACGCTCACGTTCCCCAAGTCAGCACCTTTCAGCAGAACGGAAAGCTGTCTGTGAAGCGCCTCGCCCCTCAACTTGGACAATTTGGCATTGTACCAGATATTTCCTTCAGGAGACGCACTGGAGACAATATAAAGGCTGTCAATTGATTGTATTTCACCGAGAAGGGAATCCAGAGAGCGCAACTGCTCTGCATTTGACATATACGTGGTGTCAATGTAGGATTTGTCCCAACGGTAATGTATTCGGAAAGTATCTTTACGCGGAGTTGGTTGAGCCGACAATACGCCTGCCGTGACTACACACACAAGCAAGCACAGCAATATCTTTATTGCCTTTCTACTCATTTACCAACAAACTAACTATATACTATTTTTGTAACTTCAAAATGCCAACGGGCAATTTGCTCTTTTATCAAACGCACCATCGGCCGAAATCTTGCGCAAAAGTAAAAAAAAAATTTAGAATCCCTAAAAATTACATAAAAATTCACCCTTTATACAC
>CAVKAQ010000216.1:0-2237 GCA_963654225.1 Butyricicoccaceae bacterium
AGCTTTTCTCATTCAGTTCATCTGTCCTTACCGGTGCAAGCTCATAACCGAACATCGCAAACACCTGATTAACCTTATCCATCCTGAGCGTCGGCTTTCCCTGCTCAAGCTGACGCACGAAATTAAGCCCGACACCGCATTTCAGTGCGAGATCTTCCTGTGTCAATCCATACTCCTTGCGGAGGGATTTGAGTTTTGCAGACAATGGTGTCTTCATAATAATTACATTCTATCGGATGCAAATATAACAAACTTTGCGAAATTATATCCCATCGAATGTAAAACATATCATTATCCTAAAATCACATCGTTTCGGATATAAAATGTATAAAATCCTTATTATCACTCACTTCTAATTGGTGATTCGGCGTATCATTAATTTGTTCGGCATTTTGTGACTGAATTCCGAGAAGAGAAGACATATGAGGATAAAACTTGTAAAAAGTACGGCTTCACTTCAACTCAAATTCAGCAATATAATACCCTACAACCCAGTTACGCATCGTCTGCATCCGGTTGATCGCTCTGACAGCCCCTGCTTGAGTGGCTGTATGCGTCAACTTGACAACGATTCCGGCAATGAACTCTCCACGACAATTCGCGTCAACGTCAGTTAGTTCGTGCTCGAAATTCAATTATACATTTTGTATAATACAAAACAGATAGTACGCTCTTGTCGGTTTGAGAAGGATGTCCGAGTTTCTCAAAACTCCATATATCTTTTCGAATTCAGCGAGGCAATCGCTAAACGCTACAGTCTTGTAGCTATCAGCCCAATCAGTCCGGCATCGGCGGGGAGCCAGGCGACATCGTTCAATTGTTCTTTTGAAAGCCAGCGGGAGGATTCGTGCTCGACCAAGTGAAGATTACCGCTCACAATACTGCAGATATAGCATTTCATCGAAAGATGGAATGCCGGATAGTCATACTCGACAGTATCCAGAAGTTCCCCCACCGAAATCTCGGTTTCCAGTTCCTCATTAATTTCGCGTTTCAGTGCTTCTTCCGGACTCTCACCCGGCTCTATCTTTCCTCCCGGGAATTCCCAGCCGTCCTTGAATTCTCCATATCCGCGCTGCGTCGCGAACACCTTCCCGTCCTTCACAATAATCGCAGCCACAACATTTATCGTCTTCATTTTCAATATATTATTTTCCAAAATCTTACCAAATCAATTCTAAGCCTTTTCTTGAGCCCCTAGCACAAACCGAAGTACTCCCCCCCCCCGACATTCATCTCAGGTTTGTACTCTAATATTCAAATCCATCATCAAACAAAGAGTCATATCATAACCGCGCAATGCTTCAAGGAGTTACACCATCGCCCATTCCAAACAGGACCAAGGCTTATCAGCCACTGAAAAAACGAACGATGAGGGGCAGTAAAGAGTCTTCAACTAATTGGCAGTCAGATAGTCATACAAGCCCTTCTCGACCGGTTGCTCCAGTTTATACTCTATTTCAACCGCAGTCACATCCTTCGTATTCGGCATTACAAATTCCTTGAGGATTCCGCCCTTCCGATGAAAGATTCTGCCAAGATAATAAAACTCCTTTGCTTCCTTGTCATCCTTGTTCTTGCGAACAAACAAGTGCATCCCGACTTTGCCGTTAGCACTCTCAGCTGCAACCCGCACGTCTTTCGAGTCTATATGTCTGTTGCTCTTGGAGATAGCCACGATCGTCGATTGGTCTATGAAATGGTCCTCATATTTGATCGTATCGTTGATGTCGTCGGACTTGTCGTAATTCACGAATACCGGATACGTATCAGTGCGCTCATCGTATTTATACCCGCCGACGTTTAGGGAAACCTCACTTTTCCGCCAGTCAAGCAGCCTGAACACATCCTCATAAGTATATTTCTGTCCTATCCGGAACACGGCTTCACTCCGGTAAATTTGGCTATATCTGTTCTTCGCGAACTCTATCACATCTTCTAGGGCATCACGAAAACATTTGTTTTTCAATGCTTTGAAGAGAGCATCCGAAACACACCACTGCCCTTCCCTATTTTCAATCAGCACACAATCCGCAAATCGCCGACCGCTGGAACCGACATTATAGAAATTGCCCGTAATTATGGAGATGATGTTTTCCTCCGAAAACTTTCCGACCGGCAAGCCCGCCTCAGCCATTTTAAGTCGCCAACAGCCTATAACATCGACACCAGAACTGTCAACTTTTGCGTTACCACATTCAGATTCCTCAGCGCTAAAACCTCCTGCTGTTGATTGC
>CAVKAQ010000217.1:0-2234 GCA_963654225.1 Butyricicoccaceae bacterium
GAAGACACATCCTGCGCAGCCCGGGCTTTTTCTGTAGCATTCCTTTTTCATTGTGAAATCGTTTTCGATACCGCAAAGAAAAAGTATTGAACCGCAAGAAGCTGGCAGTGTGCATCCCTGATCTGAAGGAAAATATACTCAACTGGCGGGACTGAATAGAATGATTATTTGCTTCACGCTGCAATCCTTTCAGTCCGCCCCCTCGATATCTATCTGAGAGCGTAGGTTGCTTATAATAAACTGCTGCCTTTCCGCGGTGTTGACGCCCATATAGAACGACAGGAGTGTCTGAATATCTTCGGCTTCGTCAATCGTAATGGGGTCCAGCCGCATATCCTTGCCGATGAATTCCGCAAACTCCTTGTCGTTTATTTCCCCAAGACCTTTGAACCGGGTTATCTCTATCGTCTCCTTCCCCTTTTTGAATTCTGTCACCGTGCTGTCGCGTTCCTCCCGGTTGTAGCAATACCTGTTCTGTTTCTTTGTCCTGACCCTGAAAAGCGGTGTCTGTAGAATGAACAGATGCCCGGCCCGTATCAGGTCCTGATAATATTTCAGGAAGAAAGTCACCAGCAACATCCGGATATGCATTCCGTCATCATCGGCATCTGTGGCTATTATAACCTTGTTATAGCGTAAACCGCCAAGTCCATCTCCGATGCCAAGCGCGGCGACGAGATTCCGCAACTCCGTGTTTTCCAAAACCTTGGTATCGCTGCTCCGATAACTGTTCTTGGATTTTCCTCTGATGCTGAAAACCGCTTGATAATTAGCGTTCCGAGCCGCTGTCACAGTGCCGCTCGCAGACTTGCCCTCGGTGATGAATATGCTGGTCTGGTCGATGTACTGAGACAGTTCCTTTGTCGTTTTGACCCCGAAATGGGCCCGGCAATCTCTCAGATTTTCATTGAAAACGGCTGCAGCCCTGTTAGTTTTGTTCCGGTTCTTTAACTGGCTGATTTCCTGTCGAAGTCTGTATGCCTGTTTGATTTTCTTCTCTATACACTCGGCCACGTCCTTGTGAATGATCAGGTAATTCTCGAACGCCTTGCTGATGAAACCGTTTATAAAGCTTCGTACGGTAGGGCCGTTCTGCCCGTCTCTCTGCCACATATACTCTGATTGAAGGGCAATCTTTTGCTGCGAAGTGAACAGGGGTTCCTGCATATGGACATATATCGCTCCCGCCATTCCCTGTCTGCAGTCTTCGGCGGAATAATCCTTTTTATAAAAGTCCATCAAAGCTCTGGCAACAGCTTCTTTGTATGCCGTAAGGTGCGTGCCGCCGTCAAAAGTGTACTGTCCGTTCACAAATGAGCCTATATTGGTCCCGCTGCCATCATAATGCGTGAGAACCATCTCGATGTCCTCGCCCTGCAGGTGGATCGGCGGGTAAAGCGGCGGCTCGGGATGTTGTACTCGACCCAGTCGAGAAGTTCGTTGTCAGATTTGTAGGGTGAGCCGTTCAACATTATGGTCAATCCCTTTTTTACGCACGTGTAGTTTCTAACCATAGACTCCACTATGTCCATATGGTAGAGATAATTCAGAAACTTGTCTTTGTCCGGGGTGAAGCGTATATAAGTCCCGTCCTTTTCTGCAGTCGCGGACCTTCCGCTGCTAAGCAGAGCGCCACGGGAATACTCGGCCCAGGACGACTCGCCATTCCTGTAGGATGCGACATAGAAATCAATCGAAAGCGCATTGACGGCCTTGGTCCCCACTCCGTTCAGACCTATTGATTTTTTGAACACTGAATCATCGAAACGGCCCCCGGTATTGAGCACGCTCGTCGCCTTTATGACAGAACCCAGAGGTATTCCGCGCCCGAAATCCCTGACTGAGGCGGATTGTTCATCGACCTCTACAATGATGTTCTTCCCGAACCCCATCGTGAATTCATCAATGGAGTTGTCAATAATCTCTTTTAGCAGCGTGTATATGCCGTCTCTCGGGTCAGAGCCGTTGCCCAGCTGCCCGATATACATGCCGGGTCTTTGACGGATATGCTGATTCCATTCGAGCGTCCTGATGTTTTCCTCTGAATAATTGATTGGTTCAATTGGAAAGTTCACCACGTTTTTAAAAAATCGGAGTTCTTTCGTGTCGCAAAAATGAATTTTTTGTAAATTTGCGACATAAAGAGTTAGGCTAGTATGAAACTTATTGAAAGAAGCGAATATCTTGACAGGATGCTCGGGGTGGCAGGAACTCCGGACATCAAGGTCATCACC
>CAVKAQ010000218.1:0-2226 GCA_963654225.1 Butyricicoccaceae bacterium
ACTTTCAAGAAGATGCCGTCGTGGAAAGCCGTAGGCCGGAAACTCCGGATTTCCGCAGCAAGGTCTTGATGACGACAGAAAACAACCTGCATCATCTTTTTCATTCTTTCCGGCCTGGATTCCTTTTCTCATCAGTCGTGTGCGTCCACAGTACACGCCCCTTCTTCCAAAAGGAATCCATCCTCGACAATACCGCCAAATCTTTACCATTCGATGGTGCAGTAAGCCCCCTTGCATCGGGTACTGGTCACTATCTTTCCTATGCCCCGGCCAAAAGCCTCTACTTCACCGGAGCGGAAGAAGGCATTGGCAATAGACGAATTGAAAGCACGTGGTCACTTTCCGATGGCAATTGACAATCGAACAATGGAGAAGTATATTTTGGAGTTGTGGATATTTTATGTAATTTTGGAGTGTGATTCCAAAATTACATAAAATGGAAACGAAATATATCACAAGAGATATGGAGAGTCTGCTTCTTGAGGCAGCTCAGTATTTCTCTGTCATATCTGTCACCGGTCCCAGACAGTCGGGGAAGAGCACCATCCTGAAACACCTGTTCCCCCAGGCAGTCAAGTATTCCCTCAAAGATGTGAATGTGAGAGAGTTCGCATTGAATGACCCGGTGGCGTTCCTTAGCCGGACTTCAGATATGATGTTCATTGACGAGGTTCAGAAAGCCCCGGCTCTCTTCGAATATATACAGGGCATCGTGGACAATGATCCCGAAAGGAAATTCCTTCTGTCAGGCAGCTCGAACTTCGAGTTGATGCACTCTCTCTCCGAATCATTGGCCGGCCGCGTCGGGGTCTATGAACTTATGCCTATGTCGCTGAACGAGACCCGTGAGGCATCCTCGGCAAAATCACTGGATAATTTTCTCTACGACGGGCTGTTCCCGGCCGTCTGTGCGAAGAAAAATGTCGCTCGCCTGTTCTATCCGTCGTATGTGAAAACCTATCTGGAAAAGGATGTGCGGGATGTGCTGAAGATTAAAGACCTGATGCTTTTCCTCAAATTCATGAAACTCTGCGCTGCCCGTGTAGGCTCCATATACAATGCGTCCGAACTGTCCAATGAAGTAGGCGTGGACAATAAGACCATCTCCGCCTGGATGTCGGTGCTGACCGCATCGTATATAGTCTATCTCCTGCCGCCATATTACGAGAATATTTCCAAACGTCTGGTCAAGGGTCCGAAACTCTATTTCACAGACCCGGGATTAGCCTGTTATTTACTTGACATAGAAAGTCCGAAGCAACTTGAAAGGGACAAGATGAGGGGGAATATTTTCGAAAATTTCGTAGTTATGGAAGCTGTGAAGCACCGTATGAATGCCGGGAAAGAAGGCGGAGTATTCTTCTATCGCGACTCGAATCAGAATGAGGTAGATTTGCTCCTTAAAGAAGAGGGCGAGATAAGAGCCTACGAGATAAAGTCTTCCATGACCTACATAACGGAATTCGAGAAGACAATAAAGAAACTGCCTGGATGGCTGGCCACGCCTGTTGTCAGCAAGTCAATCATCTATGCCGGGGATCTCGAGAATTCCGCAGCTGACATCAAACTGACAAATTACAGGAATTTGAAGTTCTGAGCGATGGCCCTGCTGTCCAGTGGACCGTGTTTATTCAGACTCCTTGTAAACAGGTCCAATGAAAGTGTAAAACCTTTTCTAGTTAAGGCCACTATCTATTTTTCTCTCAAGTAGTTCCATTTGTTGTTTCACATTTTTCGGTACAAAAATAGCTAAATTTCACATTTTCGGATGTTTTTTGGTTGAGTTTTTCACATTTTTCCGAACGCATAATTATTGCCCTGACCCAATTGCAATACTCTCCTAAAATCAACCTGATCAAACTGCAATACTCCGCCATTATGACTGTGTTAAATTGCAATACTCCGCCGATTTCAAACGGACGAGATTTTGCTATCAATTTCACCGGAGCCAATAACGCCAAAGACAACGTGATGAGAATGAATGAGCCTTCCATCGCCTCGGAAATGCTTGGCTATCTGATTGGAGATTGAAGAAAAACAGGCAACTGACAACACAGCCATTATGACCATCCACAAGCTTCTCGCCAGCCGCCTCGACGCCACAGACACTCTTCACTCAATACAGGAAGCCGAAGACCCAGAGGGGGATTTTTCGAAAAACCGCCGTGTCTATGCCGTCCGCCGCAATGAACCCGTTCTCCTGCCCGTCAATCTGCGAATATCCCT
>CAVKAQ010000219.1:0-2220 GCA_963654225.1 Butyricicoccaceae bacterium
AATCGCTGGCTGGCCGAACAAATGGGCAAGTCAGAAATAACAATCAGCAGGTGGGTACAGAACAAATCGCAGCCCTCCTTAGAGCAACTGATACAGGTGGCGCAACTGTTATCCATAAGCCCCAAAAACTTGATCAACGATGCTAATGAATAAGATGTCAAACATGTTTAGATACATTGACCATAAAAACCGAACCTTCCTTTTCGGAGCTTACAGCGTTGTTTGCCAATTTCAAGATATCTTGAGATTCTGAAAATGCCGTAGGATGACTGGAAAGCGTGCAACCTTCATAATTGATGTACCACTATAAGCCAAATCAAAATATGACAAAGAAAATATCTCAAAAGAAATGCCCGGGGTCAAGGTTTTTTATCAAACCTACTATTGACGCTTTGTATCAACTTGGAGGGTCGGGAGCAAATTCTGAAATTTACAAAAAGGTTATCCAAATTACTCACCTGCCTGAGGAAATCATTGATGAGATGCATAGTTTCACGATGACAGAAGTTGAATATAAGCTTATGTGGGCTAGAACATATTTGAAAAACTATGGAGCTGTAGAGAATAGCAAGCAAGGCGTATGGGTACTTACAACAAAAGGTGCGGCATTGGCAAAACAGGACAGTTTGAACGTAACGGAAATCGTGCGCTTCACTAACAGTAAGAACGGTTCTTCCAAGACACAAGACCCAGAAACCGAACCTTCTCTGGAGAGAAAAAGTTGGCGGGAACAAATAACCGACATTTTGTTCAATATGAAACCTTATGCATTTGAAAAATTGGCTCAAAGACTATTAAGGGAATGTGGCTTTTCTGATGTTGAGGTAACAAAGAAATCAGGAGACGGCGGCATTGATGGCACAGGAAAATTACGCATTAATGGGATATTCAGCTTTAATGTCGCTTTCCAATGTAAAAGGTACAAGGGTGGAGTAGGCGCTCCTGAAATAAGAGACTTTCGCGGTTCATTAAGCACAAGTATCGAAAAGGGAGTATTGATTACTACCGGTTCTTTCACACGTGCGGCACTTGAGGAAGCATCAAGTGAAGGCAAAAGACTTATTGACTTGATGGATGGCGAGGAATTGATAAATAAATTGGCCGAATATGGAATCGGTCTAAATGAGGTTAAGTCCTATGAGGTTGACATGGATTTCTTTAACTCCCTAAACGATCAATAATGATAGACTGGATTGCCATATCGGAAGAATTCGCGGAATTACTTGGAAGCAAGCAAATTAAGACTGACATAGAATTTGAGAATCATATAATTCTATTGCCAGACTATGATAAGATTGTCAACTACACTGTATGCGAATGGCTTGACAAATGGATGACGAGCAGGGGTATCGTGCATATTCACAACGAGAGGCAGTCTTCGCCTGACTTTTGGCTCAACCCGGATGATTTGGAGTCGGACTGGTTGGAAGTGAAGTCGTTCACGGGCAGTCCGAATTTCGACATCGCGGCGTTCAGGAGTTTTATCAACCTTGTGATAGACAAGCCTTGGAAGCTTCACTCCAAACATCTTCTCATAAAATACAGGATGGAGCGCGGAGTTGTTGAGATAGAGCGGATATGGCTGAAGAACCTTTGGGAAATATGCAGCGCCAGCAGCTCGTGGCCGGTGAAAGTGCAGTATAAGAACAAGGTGATTGTGAACATCCGCCCAGCCACTTGGTATTCAGAGCGCGTTGATTTCAAGCCTTTCGAGAGTCTTGAAGATTTTCTGGCCGCCATGGAGGAGGTAATCTACCAATATCCTGACACGAGAGTCACCATAGCCCTGCATTGGAAGGACAACCTGATAAAGAGCTACGAAAAGCATTACGGCAAGCGGCTTGACATTCCGAGATGGAACGACATCGCCGGCAAGTACGTCAACGGAGCGGAGAAATAGAAAGTATGCGGGGTCTCCTTTAGCAAGAGCTTTCGGGCAGCGTTTTTGAACGATCTCGTCGCCGAAGAGTTCCTCTTGACACTCTCCGGCGACACTTTGCGCCCTTTTTGTCGCCCAATGCCTCCGGCGGGAGACCTTCGGCGACACTTTGCGCCCTTTTCGTCGTCCAATGCCTCCGGCGGAAGACCTCCGGCGACATTTTGGGGCGGAAACGCTGCCCGTGAGGTATGCTTACATATTCACTTATCTTTCCGTCTAATCGCCAAAGGCGGTGGCAGAGGCGGCATCGTAAGGCCTCGATTGATGGTTATAGCTGAGGG
>CAVKAQ010000220.1:0-2213 GCA_963654225.1 Butyricicoccaceae bacterium
GTACATCTCATCAGTGACAGACAAGCGCCTCATCCAAATTCCTTCGTACGCACCTGAGAGCCGCACAGGAGCACCCGCTCCTGTTGTCGGATGTCCGATTGCATCTTTAATGATCGCCTTTGCCTTCGCCGCAAGTACAGGATCGTTGACTTTCAATGACTTATATGCAGTCAGCGCATTAGGCAAAAACTCCAGTATCATAGCTCATCAATATCAACAGCAACAGCCTTTCCAGAATTAAGTTCATCAAGTCCTTCCTCCAGATGACCGGACAACTTTTCGGAAGACAAAACTCTTTCTGTCTCCTTGATAGAATTATATTCTTCAAGCGATATGAGGACAGCAGCAGTATTTCCACGGTTAATCAGCAATGAACCGGAATTGTTAATCACTTCGTCAACATAGTGTTTCACATTTGCCCTGAAATCAGAAATAGTTGCAACATTCATATCTTCGTAAATTTTCGCAAATATATGTACAATATTTTGTACAATCAAGTATCATCTTATTTCAGCAAATTGCCGAGGATGCTGCGGGTAATCTGGCGGGTAGCGGTGGAGGCGGCGTTGCCGAGTGCCTTGCCGGCTGCGGACTTGACCGTACTCTTGCCTGATGACTTGGACGAGCGCTTGCTTGAGCCGGTCACACTCTTCGCTATCTCGTTGCCGAGACTGCGGGAAAGGCTAGTCACGGCCGCGCCCAGAATTGCTCCGAAGATTCCTTTGCCGACCGAAGATTTCCCGGAAGATTTCTTTTCCTCACGTGCCCTTGCCTCCTCGGCAGCCTGTTCATCTTTTTCTTTGGCAGCCTTCTCGCTCTCTGCAAGAAGGACCTCAAATGCACTTTCGCGGTCTATCACGTTGTCGTAACGTCCATAGAGACGAGACTGCTTTATTATCTGATCTCTCTGCTGCTCCGAAATCGCACCGATTTGGCTGAGAGGGAAAAGAATCTTGGCCCTCTGCACCATCGACGGAGAACCCTTTTCATCAAGGAATGATACAAGAGCCTCTCCTGTAGCAAGTTCTGTTATAGCCTCCTCTGTCTTGAATGCAGGATTGGCCCTGAATGTCTCAGCGGCTGAGCGGACCGCTTTCTGGTCCTTAGGAGTAAATGCTCTCAAGGCGTGCTGCACCCTATTGCCCAGCTGTCCGAGAATGGCGTCAGGAATATCGGTAGGATTCTGGGTAACGAAATACACGCCCACACCCTTGCTTCTTATAAGTCTTACGACCTGCTCAATCTTGTCAACAAGAGCCTTTGATGTGCCGTCAAAAAGCATATGAGCCTCGTCAAAGAAGAACACGAGTTTCGGCAATTCCATATCTCCGACCTCAGGCAGACGTGAATACAATTCAGACAGGAGCCAAAGGAGGAATGTTGAATACAGTTTCGGATTCAGCATCAGCTTGTCAGCCGCAAGAACGCTCATAACGCCTTTGCCTCCTTCACATTGCATCAAATCGAAGATGTCGAATGACGGCTCGGCGAAGAACTTGTCCGCACCCTGATTCTCCAACGCCAGGAGCGCACGCTGAATCGCGCCCACGCTCTGCGAGGTAATGTTGCCGTAAGACGTAGTGAATTCCTTGGCATTCTGCGCGACATAGTTGAGCATCGCCTTCAGGTCCTTCATATCAATCAGAAGCAAACCCCTGTCATCCGCGATTTTGAATACAATATTGAGAATACCTGACTGTGTCTCATTGAGTTCCAGCAACCTTGCAAGGAGCTGCGGACCCATATTCGAGATGGTTGTGCGCATAGGATGCCCCTGTTCCCCGAAAACGTCGAAGAAACGCACAGGGCAACTGCAGAACGACGGCGATTCGATACCGAATTCCGCACATCTTTTCTCTATGAATCCTGTCATCTTGCCCGGCTGGCTGATTCCCGACAAATCACCTTTCATATCAGCCATAAAACACGGCACACCTGCCTGGCAGAATGTTTCAGCAAGAACTTGAAGCGTGACTGTCTTTCCTGTACCGGTGGCTCCGGCTATCAAACCGTGGCGGTTTGCCATTCGTCCGCATATCGAAATCGGCCCTTCTGGCCCGTGGGCCACATATAGCCCTTTATCTGTCGTAAACATTATGATTTTAGTATTTTATTCATCGCGCATTATTTTCCGACAACGGAAAACCGATATATACATACCTGAGTGTATGTCTCGCCCGGGCGCACGATTATCGACGGAAAATCCTGCTGGT
>CAVKAQ010000221.1:0-2204 GCA_963654225.1 Butyricicoccaceae bacterium
GTCGCCGCTCCTGTGACACCTCAGTTCAAGTATGTCGCAGATGAAGAGACTTGGTACATATCACTTGACGGCGACGACTGGAAACCCCTCAGCGGAAAAATGGATCACTGCTATCTCTTCAAAGATGTTCAGGACGGAGATGATAAAGTTGTCTTCACGCTTCAAGACGGCAGTACAATCGAAATACCTAAGGAACAGCCTTTCAGTTTCACCGTTTCTTTGGCGAATACGTTTGCCGGAGTCGGTATCAGCACGGAGATTCCGTACACGCTCACAGGAGCTGACGAATCTACTGTCGTTGACTGTATCGCTACAGGCAATATCTCTGCAAAGATTGATTCCGACAAGAAGGTGATTGTAATCACAGCGTCTGCAGTAGAGAACGGAAAGGTGGTAGCCTTCGCTACACGCTCAGACAAATCCATCGTGAGAGTAATCAATGTCGCTTCAGGAGAGTTCACCCTTTCTTCAGATGAGCTTAAAGCTGCTGCGGCAGGAGAGACTTTGTCATTCACGGTGACTACCGACCTTGAGAAAGACGGTTACGTCATCAGCATTCCTTCAGACTGCGACTGGATTTCAAATCTTCAGACAAAGACTGTCCGCACAGATGAATATACCGTGGAAGTGGCGGCATCTACAGAGACTGCGGCAAGAACAGCTTCTCTTGTCATCAGTGCATCTAACGGTGTGAAAATTACTGAGTTGAAGATTACTCAGGATGCCGGTGCCGCACTTGTGGATAAAACCAACTGTAAAGTGATCTCTTTGGCGAACAATGACCAACAGAGCATCTCCGGAACAAGCAATCTGTTCGATGGCGCTTGGTGTTGCAGATGGCTCAATTATCACGCATATGTGAACGGAGACCCTTCACAGAAGGATATGGGTGGATATGCCGCTGCTAATATGTCCATTAGCGCTTCTATAGCAGCAGCGGATGACGCAAACATCTCATTCACTATTGACGCAGGGAAAGAACTTTCATTGGCTAAGTTTACAGCATATTACTACTATGCGTACCACGCAAATGATCCTATCAAGTTCAAGGTTTATGCCTATACAGGAAGCGACACTCCGAACGGTGACTGGACATCAGAATGGGTTGAACTCGGGTCTGTTGACGCCAGCGATGCGTATGCAGAGTGCAGTAAACTCACAGCCGGTGATTATTGTCCACGACTTGCAAACGGCGAAAGTTTCACAGTGCTGAAGGAGAACTCAGTAAAAGCTCGTTATTACAGGTTTAAGATGACAGCGAACGGCTATAGAATTTTCGGTATGCTGGCGGGTAAAAATGGTTTAGACTACGAAAACGGCAATTGCTGGCAACGTGGTGGCTGGTTTACTCTCTCAGAGGCTTCCCTCTACGAATTCACATACTAATTAAGTATTTTTGTACAAATGTCTAACGGAGCAGACACCGGAAAACGATGCCTGCTCCGTTTCGAAGCAATAAAAACATCATAAATGAAACGGACACTCATCATTTCAGCAGTTGTAATCGCCGTTGTCTCCTGCGCAAGTAAAAGCGAACCGGAGAAAAATGTGGCCCTCGCATCACCGTCTGAAGTATCAGTAATTCAATTGACCAAAAGCTCTGCGAAAGTCAGCTGGAAAGACAACTCCGACGGAGAGACTGGTTTTTCCATATTTCTGACGCAGGACAAGTCAAATGTCTCTGAACGCATAGGCTTTACGATAGAAAACGCCACATCTTATAATGTCAGCAAAGGGCTGGAGGATGATGAGTCATACTGGTTGGGAGTAAGGGCTGACGGCTCAGGCAATCTTAAGAGCTCTGAAATTGTCTGGTCTGATTGTTTCACTATGACAGACCCTGACAAACCGCAGGTGGCGCTGCAGGAGTCCGTTATTTCGCTCCCTGCCGCAGTCGTCATAAAATACAGCTTCAAAAATCTTGACAAGACCGACAATCCGTCCTGTGGAGTGTGCTGGAACACCTCCGGAAAACCTACAGTTAATGACGCCCATCAGGACGGACCGGTTTTGGATAAAGGCAGCGCGGGTGAAATGCAGGGAATCTCCAATGTCCTGATTGATTATGGCAAGGAATATTGTTTCCGGGCATATCTCAAGTCGGCGGGCAAAATTTACTATAGCAATGAGGTGAAAGGCTCGCTCGGAGAAGAACCGAAGCCTATAACTTTCAACTGGACAAGAGTCTCTACGCCGACATTGCC
>CAVKAQ010000222.1:0-2187 GCA_963654225.1 Butyricicoccaceae bacterium
CGTATGACTTTGTCGCTGGACACTTCGCTGTAATAGAGATGCTTGGTCCCGCTTGTGCCCGATTCCCTGATGCTGAATGCCGCGCCGTCGCGCAGGGCGTTTTCAATCTCCGGGCGGCTCTCGCGGTTCTCTCCCGCGATTTCTGGATACTGCGAGTCGTAGATCACGTTGCCGACGGAGTCCATAACAGTGACTCTCAAGTCTTCGGGCAGCAGCTCACGCAGTGTCCCGTAGTCGTCGCTTCTCGCCAGTATGCCCACATATCCCGACAGATTGTTGAGGAGAAGCTGCTTCCTGTTCTGCTTCTCCGTCTCCAGCTGAAAGATGATCAGCACTATCGCGAACGCGATGAAGGCCGCGGCGAAATATGCGGCGAACTGCCTCTGGTAGGTCCATCTGAAAAGTTTCATAGCCTAATCCTCAGCTGAGTTGAAGCAATACCCGAAGCCTGAACGGTTGGTGATGTAGTTTTTGAAATTCCCCAGTTTGGAGCGGATTCGCGCTATATGCACGTCCACGGTGCGGTCAATCACATAGGGGGCGTCCTGCCAGAGCCTGTCGATGATGTCTCCGCGTGAGAAGATCTTGCCGGGCTCGGAAGCCAGAAGACAGAGCACCTCAAACTCCTTCTTCGAGAGCACCACAGGCTCGGATCCGGCATATACGATCTTGGATTTCAAGTCGATGCGGATCTTCCCCCGCTCGATCCAGTCGGCCTGCGCATCTTCTTTCACGGTCTCTTCGCTTCTCCGGAGCACGGCCTGCACCCTGGCAAGCACCTCGTGGATGGAGAACGGCTTGGCTATGTAGTCGTCGCCTCCTGCGGAGAATCCCGTAAGCAAGTCGTTTTCAGCGCTTTTTGCCGTGAGAAATATGATGGGTACATTGAGATTCTTCTCTTTGCGCACGACTTCGGCCATCTTGAACCCCGACATTCCGCCCATCATCACGTCGAGCAGTATCAGCCTGTGTTCGGGAGACAGTATTTCCAACGCCTCTTCGGCGGACGAGGCCACATCCACGGTGTAACCGGCATTTTCCAGATTGAATTTCAGGATTTCGCAGATGTCGCTTTCGTCATCCACCACAAGAAGTTTCCTATCAGACATATTCTAATTTTTACCGTTGAACATCAGCAGATTGCGTTGCGCCCGCAAATTTACTCCATTACGGGGCTGCAAGTTATTAAATATTTGTTAAACGCGGGCAAGGAACGATAACCAATTTTTAACTCAACCTTAATATTGCCCCAACAATATCAGCCTAATTTTGCACCGTTGAAATCCGCCTTTGGCGACAATTGTGAAATTCTTGATTATCTTATGGATTGGATTTATCTGGCGTTTGTCATTTTCCTCTTCGTTCTGGCAATTTCCGACCTGTGGGTCGGAGTCAGCAATGACGCCGTCAATTTCCTGAACTCGGCCATCGGCTCCAAGGCCGGTTCGTTCAAACTTGTGATAAGCGTCGCGGCTGTCGGTGTCTTCTGCGGAGCCGTTATGAGCAACGGGATGATGGACATAGCCCGGCACGGCATATTCAGACCGGAGCAGTTCGCATTCAACGAGGTGATGGTGATATTCCTGGCCGTTATGGTCACCGACATCATCCTGCTCGACGCCTTCAACTCGCTCGGTATGCCGACCTCCACCACGGTCTCCCTGGTGTTCGAGCTCCTCGGAGCATCGTTCGCGCTGACAGTCATCAAAATGGCGACCGGAGACGGCGACCTCGGATTCTCCGACTACCTCAACACTTCCAAGGCCCTGCAGGTCATCATAGCCATCTTCATCTCAGTGGCGATAGCCTTCGCGGTCGGCGTGTGCGTGCAGTGGGTCGTGAGGCTCATTTTCACGTTCAATTACAAACCGGGACTCAAGTGGAAGATAGGCATCTTCGGCGGCATCGCGGTGACCTGCATAGTCTATTTTATGCTTCTCAAGGGCATCAAGACCATGTCGTTTATGACTCCTGAGATAAAGGAATGGATAAATGCGCACACCTGGGCGATACTGCTCGGCTGCCTGATGCTCTCCACCTGCCTTATGCAGCTGCTTTATTTCCTGAAAGTCAACGTGTTCAAGGTGATTGTCCTCATCGGCACCTTCGCTCTCGCGACGGCATTCGCCAGCAACGACCTCGTCAACTTCATCGGCGTGCCTCTGACGGGCTTCGCATCGTGGCAGG
>CAVKAQ010000223.1:0-2182 GCA_963654225.1 Butyricicoccaceae bacterium
CACCGATTTTTGAGTTCGCCCATACTCTTGGCTCATTCCAGGAGCTTCGCGACAACCTTATCCGAGTGAATGTATTTATCCTTACCAACGGCGAATACAAAGGAGAAATCCCTGCTTCGACTGAGCTCAGTGGTTATAAAATATACTACAGGGTTCTGGACATCAATTATCTTTACCGAATTTCAGAAGAATCCAGAGTCCCGATTGAAATAGATTTCGTTGAGGACAAATTCAAAATCCCTTGCCTTGCTGCCAGTTCCGAGAATGATGATTATGAGGCATACGTTGCAATTCTCCCGGGAGAATGTCTGTATAATCTTTATGAACGTTTCGGGGCAAGGCTTCTTGAGCAGAATGTCCGTTCTTTCCTTCAGTTTACCGGAAAAATCAACAAGGGTATACGTGAGACCATCAAAACGGAGCCTCATATGTTCTTCGCATACAACAATGGTATAGCGGCGACTGCGGACCATATTGACATAGATGAAACCGGCCGTTACATAACCAAGATCAACAACCTTCAAATTGTGAATGGTGGACAGACAACTGCATCCATTTACCATACCCACAAAAAAGACCGGGCAGACATATCGAACATATATGTGCAGATCAAGATTTCGGTAATCAAGAAGCAGGACCAGTTCAGCGAAATTGTTTCCCGTATATCCAAGTACGCAAATACCCAGAACAAGGTCAACGATGCCGACTTTACGGCTAACAACCCTTATCTCATTGAGTTTGAAAAGATGTCACGTATGATTCTCACTCCTTTGTCCTCCGAGAGCCCTTTGCAGACAACATGGTTCTTCGAAAGGGCAAGAGGGCAGTACAAGAGTTTGCGGCAGAAGGATGGATTCACAAAATCCCGCCAGAAGGCATTCGACCAAAAATTCCCAAGCCGGCAGGTTATCACAAAGGTTGAGCTGGCAAAGTACATTAATGCTTACAGTGAAGTATATGATGGGAAGAAACTGGTTATCGGCCCACATATCGTAGCAAGAGGAAACGAGAAGAACTTCGCCCGTTTCATAAACAACAATCTCCCGGATAGCGTCAAGAAAATAAACAATGTTTATTTTGAAGATGCGGTCGCCAAAGCCATCTTGTTCAAGACTGCGGACAAACGCTACGGAACAAAAGCCAACGATTATAACATCGGAGAACTGAAACAGATTGTAGTCCCATACACCATTGCTCTGCTGACACATATTACAGAAGGGAAACTTGATCTGTACAAAATCTGGAAGAACCAGCAGCTCTCCCCTGCTCTGTCAGACTTCATTTATGACTTGATGAAACAGGTGAATGCATTCATGCTGAAAGAATCTCCGAGTGCATATTATACCGAATGGGCAAAAAAGGAAGAATGTTGGGAGAGAATAAAGGAGTACAGCTTCGGGTTTGATTTAAGTGACATAAAAGACGACCTAATCAATCCTGAGAACCCGCCTCAGCGAAAAGTGATTTCAGACACGGAAACTAAAACCGGGGCATATGAATATGAGATGGGGATAATCAGGTCAATCCCCATTTCCCTATGGAACAAGATAGCAGAATGGGGGCAGCAATCAGGATTTCTGGCGATAACATATCAAACGGCCGCGCGTGATATCGCCTACAAGTTGAAATATCATCATTTGATAACGGAGCCTGACCGGCGCAGGGCGATAGCTGTCTATGAAATCGTCTGCAAGCACAATATCGAGCTGCTTGACGAGGCGGATGAACTTTCCGAAAAAGACAAGGCCGACAAGCTTGAGAACACACCTGAAAACACTCCGCAAAATAAAAAGCCTATAGAAGACATTACGCTTGACCTTGTTTCTGAAATGGTTGAATGGGATCGTCGAAAACGCGTACTTGAAGATTGGAAGTGGAAAGTGATGAATGATGTCGCAAAAGGTAATAAGCAGTTGACCGACCGATACAAATATACATTTAGTTTAAATCTCGAGCTCCTAAGGAAGAAAGGCTTCCCAAAATAACCATGTTAAGCCAACACAAATCATTAAAAAGTCATTGTCAGACATTCTAATATAAACAGCATCATGAAAAGCATCATCAAATACCTATCAATCATCGTATTAACTCTATTTTCTTGTACTTGTAGCAAAGACGGTGTCACGGATGGGGAGAATAGCAAAGCGGACAAAAACTCTCAAGTAGATAATTACTACATCCA
>CAVKAQ010000224.1:0-2126 GCA_963654225.1 Butyricicoccaceae bacterium
TTGTACTACGCGTTAAATACCTTCTCGAAAGGTTAGATGCTACAGTTTATATTGATTGGCTTGATACAGAAATGCCAAAGTTTACTAACGCAGATACAGCACGTGAGCTCAAAGAAAAGATTAAGAAATGTGATAAATTCGTTTTAGTTGCGACTGATGCTGCCATTGAATCAAAATGGTGTAACTGGGAGTTAGGCCAAGGTGATTCTCTCAAATATCAGATAGGAAAAATCGCCATATTGCCAATTGAACCGGATAATAATTCATGGAAGGGGAAGGAATATCTTAATATCTACCCAGAAATCGTTTATGAAGATGGCTCAAAAACCTATCGTGGTGGTTCCCCTATCGCACAGGGTTATTACTATAGATATTACGATAAAAAAGATCACGTATGGAGGCTTAAACCTATTGTATCATGGTTGAAGGGTTGAATAAAGGCGTGAGGAAGTTTTTTATTCTCACGCCTTTATAATTGCTATACATTCGGCTTGACTTCATAGCCAGAATGGTTGTTCAGGCTCTTATCATAAGCCTTCTCAACATACTCATTACAATGAGAAAGGAATTCATCCTCTTCTACGTATGAAATGTAAGAACCACTCATAGGGTCAATGCTCTTACAGTATTCACAACAATACTGTTTGGGGACTTGATTTCCTCTGTTTTGGGAGATAATATCAAATGCTAAATTCTCTCTATAGTTCGTGGTAGTGTGCCCATCATTATGCTGGATGGAATATTTGAACCAGTCATAAGTCCCGTTAACCTTTTGAATTACAGCCACAATGCCATTCGTTTGGGATTGAGTTTCTCCTTTTGTCACTTTCCTGAGACTATAAGAGATTTCTGATTCAATCCAACTGGATTGTTTCATATTTGGAGAAATAATCACTATAGTGACTGATGTCCCCCATATCATATCTTTCAAATAATTCCAAATCGCATCATCAGAATCATTTGACTTGTTCGGAGAGAAACCATTTTCGCCCTTATAGTATATGGCGTTTTCTCCCATTGCTTTGATAATTCGGTCTCGTAAATCCTTTGCCTCGCTATACTTATAGGAGATGAATGTTTTATGTGCTTGAATTCCCATAGATAATCTTTTGCCATAGATGCGGACAAAAAGTAAACCACGATCTATTTTGACAACAAAATCAAGTATCTTGCTGACATTATGACAGATTGTGATGATGAAAAATAACCGAATGTCAAAAATCAAAACTATCTTTGTCCTCGGAATCTTGAGATCTGCAACAATCAACTTGCAACACAAAGAAAACACCTCATCGACAATGGACACGGTTCCGACACGCCCGGCAAACGCAGCCCAGACGGCAATTTCCTTGAATACAGATATAATCGCATCATCTCAGCGCGAGTCGTCTCTAATCTCGTGGACTGCGAGCTGCTTGCGATATATATCTTTGCCATAATGAAATGCTTTGCTGACCCCAAAATTAGGAAATCAGTAAATTTACCGTCACAATGATAGAGCCACTTCACATAACGACACGCGAGAAACTTCGCCGTTGGTACGAGGAAAACCACGACACTGCGGCCGAAATGATTATTCCCTGTAGCCGAGCCAAATATGACAAGCCGAGAATCATCAGATATCTTGATGCCGTGGAAGAGGCTCTTTGTTTCGTGTGGATTGACAGAAGCATCTACACTGTGGATGGCGTATTCCATCAACGATTCTCGGCACTCAATTGGACCAGATGCAAAAGGCTCGAGAAACTTGGCTTGATGACTGATGCAGGCAGGGCGGCAATACCGGCAGACATTGAGCAATGGTTGATACCCAAAGATGACATCAATAGCGGCATTGAAGGCCGACCCTGTAGTCTGGAAGAACTTCAAATCATTCCCTCCGCTATATCAGAGCATCTGGGTCTGGAACATAGAACGCATCAGAAAGAATCCAGCAGTGTTCGACAGGATGCTGGCCAATCTGATAGTCCATACCCGCAAAGGTGAGATGTACGGCGACTAGAATGACGGTAGCCGGCTCTTCGGGGAATAAAACAAAGCGGTGTCGGTCGGCAGTCAGTGTTCCGTTTCACTCCACAACCGCCAGCCCACCGACCCTTCTGATTCCGCTCCAGTCGGGCAAGACT
>CAVKAQ010000225.1:0-2108 GCA_963654225.1 Butyricicoccaceae bacterium
CCAACGCATCAATGTCATCATTTTCGTTCTCTAAAAAGAGGAACAGACGGTTGGCTATTGTGTTGGGTGCACCCGGTTGGCGGATAATAGGCAACTCCGCGCCCCCTTCTTCCAGTACGGGAGCCACTACATCGCCGGCATCCGGCAATTTGCCATCATGACCGGTTATTGGTCGAATATATCCATTGTCTTCAACGACACGCCCATCGACTGTCGTTATAGAATCGACGGGGATGACGCCATTAGTAGATCGATACCTATGATCTTCGCACGAGTGGAAGAAAAAGGAGAGTAGCCATATTGCCAATAGAAGGAGTAACAGCCATAGTATCCACATAAGACATCCGCGCCCTGAGAACAGTTGGGTTAGCCATGTCCATAATCTTAGATACCAAGGATCACGGTCATATTGTGCAACAAATGTCCGGTCGCAATCTATCAATAGATTATAAGGAGAGACGTTCCATCCCGTGAATGTATACCCCTGATCTGCTTTTATTCGTGGAATATCATCCCCCGTAAGCATAGAATTTTCAGGCTTATGGACATATTGAGTTCCATCTGTTCTACCATGCTCTCCTACATTGAAATAACATGTATAGATTGTAGGTTCTGATTCGGCTTGTGGTTCCTTTTCTTCCTCTTTTTCAGAATCAGAACTTGAGGGTGGATCAGGTTCTGATAATGGAGAGACAACCGGTGAAATCTCCTTTTCTTTTTCTTTGTAGGTTGCCGTGAAAGTTAAATCAGAATTGACTTCTATTCCTAATGGGGAGGGCGACCATCCGTCAAATTCCCATCCTTCATCGGCTGTTACTTCAGGGATATCCCTTTGCGAAAGCATTTCACCTTCACGCCTCAATGCCGATTTGTCCAGTTTTGAAACGAGTTGTCCATGGTCCCCGGCATGGAAGGAAATCTTGAATTTCTTGGTATATTCTATATCATGTATAACGACACCACCATTGACGCGATGTCGGGTTTTGTCAGGGGTCATTCCCCAGGCCACAAGGTAAACCTTATCGTCACAGCAATAGAGTTGTTCGTTATCAATATAACGGATTGATTCGGAAAGAATTTTCAATTCTTCACCGTTACAATATTCGACGGCTGAGCGGTAAGCCTGTATGGTAGCATTTTTAATGCTTTCGTATTTGTCTCGTTCCTGACCTATCAGTTCCACAAATCTTTTGGGAGATTCATTTCCTTCATGGATATACCAATATATAATATCCCCATCAGAAAGTGGAGTAGCCAAGAAATGCTGAAATTCGGGTACAACCACTTTTCTGACAATGCTGAATACACTGTCATACCGCATGTATAAAGGATCACGACCTATACCCTGATAATCAGTGAAATCTTCGATCCTTGTGTAGCAGATCTTCTGTTTACCTTTAAATGTATATCCTGCCATTACCTTAATTCATATAGAGGGTTTCACAATTTTCCAATAACATTTTGACCTTGGCATTAGCAGCAGGGTCAATGTGAGAGATGTCACTGGCATAGAGTAATCCGATAGTCACAAGGTTTTCCCAACGCCAGAAGTTGTCCCAAAGAGGAAGTTTTTTCAGTGTCTCCATGCTTACTTTGTCAATCTTGGCAGCCTCGTCGAAAGCTGTTAGTGTACTCAGTAATGACTGGGGCTTATGGACGGCATTCCATGCGTTCGGGCTCAAATCAACATTTACATGACAATTCTCGGCTTTCGTGCGAATGGTTGCTATCTCTCCGTCATTCATGTAATTCCGACCGACAGAACTGATGAAATTATTCAGTGTTAATGACGCATAGTCAGCAATGGCATTAGGTTGTTCATTTAGACTGAATACTTTACAATATCTATCAATTTTTTGCGAAATGACCTTTTTAACGCCCAATTTTTTCAACAAAGACGTAAGCATAAACACTACCTCGTCTGCATGAGGTAGTATTTTCTCCAACTTCTTAACCTGTTGGTGAAGATACGCATTCCAATAATCTACAATATGCTTGGTTACGACATCGGCGATGGTGGTCAATGTTTCACTCTCAGCCGATATGATCTCTTGAACTGTACAACCTTTCTTTTTCAGATCTTGTTCGATGAGGTCAATGTCACAACC
>CAVKAQ010000226.1:0-2103 GCA_963654225.1 Butyricicoccaceae bacterium
GCCCAGTCGTGGTGTTTCATCCAGATGAAGCCTCTGTCCCGGGTCAGGACTGCGACATCCACAGGACCGCCGACACTTTCATCGGAAGATGTAATGTGGCGCTGCAAATTCGTGATTTCGATGAGGCTTTCCGCCAAATTGGACATATCTTCAATTCCAAATGCCTCCACGGTGTCAATGAGTCCGTCGATATATTCGCTTTGCTGGAAATCTTGAATCTGCTGATTGTATTGATCATTAATCTCTTTCGTATCAAACTGCTGGACTTTCGCAATCATCTCATCATCGATTCCTACATCCTTCATCGCCTCAATCATTTTGTCTTTTGTCTGTTGCACCGCGGCCTGCTCCCATTCGCTAGCCTTTTCAAGCAGGATAGGCGATATTCCCTTCATAACAGTTGTCATCACGTCAGTCTGTGCAAACGGAACTACGGCTGATTCGTTTTCATTGCTGATGATTACATTCTCCTCTTTGGAATAGCAGTATCGTAAATTCCCGTCAAAAATGCCGGAAATATAAATGGGGATTAGCGAGGGATAGATATCATCGGTTCCATATCCCACGAAAATAAGTCCCGTTCCATTGTAAAAGAAATCTGAACAGACATAGTCATATATCCCTTTCTCCCAATCATCACGCATATCTTCCGGCATTTTTTCCTCTTTGCAGAATTCCATAAGTGCATCAAGGTCCTCTTTTGCATACTTCCGGAATTTCTTAAAAGAGTATCGCACGAATCCTGGGCTCTTCTCTCTATCCTTTACAAGCTCCTGAATCGCTTCGATTCCTTCTATGCAATGTTCTTTGCTGATGGGCGTGGCATTTTCATCAACAGCAAAAGCTTTGACCTTCTCATAATATGTCAGGATTTCACTGCGAAGATATTTGTGCTGGGCCTGGTCGTCGTGAAGGCATTGCTCCATGTCGAGGAATCGGATGAAATTATCAACATAGCCTTGGACATCTTTATAACTCTTCTCTCCCTCGTGTTCACGGTACATATTGATAAGTACGTCCAGAGGGACGTCCATAAAATCTGCGCTGCTGAACGCCACCACAGCTATCGGATACTTTTCGGAAAGCTTGAAAATCTTGGTCGTGTTGTTGTAGATTCGCGTAGTGTTGTCTTCCCGGATAACGGTAAGAGCGCTATCTGCCGCCATTACAGCGGCCTTTTTGTTCAGTATGCCAACTATCGCTGTCATATATTTTTTGTTGTTAAAAATCGTCTATTGCCCTATTTATCCTTTATCATTATCCGGTAGAGCTCCTTCAGGAAAGCTTCCACCCTGCCGTCATCTTTCCGGCAGTCGGGCAGCCGCTGGAGTCGTTTACCGGGATAAAGGGTTTCCAGTTCTTCCGGGGAAAGCTCGGACTTCTGATTGCCCGACAGCCTCTTTTTCGCGTGGTCGTCGGCCTCGTCCCATTCGTCGATTTCGAAATATTCGATACCGCGCATATAGACGAATTCGCCGAGAGCCGTTCCGATTGGCCTGTGTTCCGCTTCGTGCAGGAACTTGTCGATGAACTGCCGCTCTCCGCACTGCTTCCACCACCACATCCGTGAGCCGTCCTGCTCGCTGAACTGCTGAAGCTTCATTTCGACCTTGACCTCGAAATCGTTAAGGCGCATAAAGTCCGGAATTGAATAATTGTTGTGCGTCACTATGGCGTGGGTGGCATAGCACATCACGATGTGGTCAAGCTTCGGGTGATGAAGCCAACTCTCCGCCCAGGAATCTCCGTCATCAAGATAATTGTCGATGCCAAGTTCCTTATCGGTCATTGAAGATTTGTGCCCGCAGTCCCTTCTCCAGAACGGACTGCAGCTGACGAAGGCCAGGTCTCCGTGGTTTTCCCGTTCGATAAATGCGTGAACGGGAATCATCCGCTGGAAATCGGAGACGTAGAAATCGTCGTCCTCCAGATGAAGGATGCCGCTTTTGGCATCGTCCCAGTAGCGAAGCGAACCTTCAATGTCGATGTCGTCATCCAGGGGGTCGAGCGGCATATCGAGGATGTAACGGTAGAAACTGCCGGTGCGCTCGAACATCTGCTGCGTTAGTTCATATAACTTGGCATTAAGACTCTCGATTCTGG
>CAVKAQ010000227.1:0-1250 GCA_963654225.1 Butyricicoccaceae bacterium
TGATGAGTACGGCATCGCTTCTGAGGTGCATTCGCGTCTGACCGGAAAGGAGGGTGCGGCTTTGCTTGAGAGACTGAGCAGGGAAGCGCTTGAGGCAAAAGGCGTTCTCAGGACTGCCGACAAGATGTCCGTAATAGAGAATCTCAAGAAGTGGCTCTCCGACTTCTGGTATTGGATAAAGGACACGATGACGCCGTGGAGCAGGAATGAAGCGGAGAAAGTCTCTCTTGAAGACTTTGTCAATATGCCGGTTGCCGACCTCGCGAAAGGAACGAGGTTGAGTGATGAAGATAGACGTAAACGTTTTCCAGGCAAGCAGGCGAAAGCGACTATCGGGGATTTGACAAAAGAACAGTGGATACGCGAGTATGTGGACGCTGTTCATTTCTTGAGACCTTCGCAGAGCAAAGACGCTATACGCAAAGAACTCCGTGAAATGCTAGACAAAGCGATAGCTGACGCAAAGGAATTGTATTCAATGGTATTGTCCGGAAAATTTGATTCGTTAACTTTGCGAAAGATTGATGAATATATCGACAATGCAACTAATGAAAATATTTTCTATAGACCCTTATCTAAACGACTTCCATCGAGAGTGGGATCAAGCTTGCGAGCGGTCAAACGAGAAAACGCGGTCGATGTCCTTTTCTCACGAATATCTGAAAGCGCAATCCCAAAGACAGGAAGCGCAGTGGAGAGAAGCCGAGCTCAAAGAGAAATTGGCGAGAAAAAGAAAGAGCTCCTCAAAGGATGGGCAATAGCCACAGGCAATTGGCACACATCAGTATCAGATTTCACTGATGACACTGAGCCGATAGGCAGCGGCAAGGATTCTGATGTCTATAAGTCAAAGGACGGCAAGTCTGTCATCAAGGTTTCGCACGGCAAGAATGAAGGGAAGAAATTCACTTCGGATATTGATGCCGTAACCTTGTTCAATGCCGTATTCCCGAACAGCAGGTATGAGATAGTCGGTTACGGAGAAATAGACGGAAAATTCGTCAAATTCCTCAAGCAACCGATTGTGAACTTCGCGGAAGACAGTAACGTCTCTGTGGAGGAACGTGTGGCTTATATGAAAAGGCTGGGCTTCAAGCCTGCCAATAAGGAGAACACTGCCTTTACCAACGGAGAATTATTTGTCGCTGACCTTCAGAAAGGAAATATCGTAAAAGATGAGGAGGGCAATATCCGCGTCATAGATGCTGATGTGAAGCTTCACACTCGGGATATTGGCGGAGACTATACAT
>CAVKAQ010000227.1:1260-2083 GCA_963654225.1 Butyricicoccaceae bacterium
AAACGACACCAGGAAGAATGATGAGGATTCTGTCCGTTTCCAAGAGGAGGATGAAGAAATCGCTGAAATCGTGGCCAATGCCAAGGCTGACGGAACCTATATGAAAGCTCCGAACGGCAAGCCGTCAAACCTCAATGAGAGGCAGTGGGCGCAGGTGCGCACCAAGTCTTTCAAGAAGTGGTTCGGTGATTGGGAGAAGGCTGCGAGGATAGAGAAGCTGCGCAAGAGCGAGTCTGCTGAAATAAGCGGCAACGAGATTCAGATTACCGATGACTATAAGCAGAATAAGAAGAATGCTTTGGAATATGGCAAAAAATTGCAGGGTGTTTACACTAATGCTGATACGAATACTGCTATTCAGCTTCAGAGAGGTAGAAAGAATGGTGGCTTGAATGAAGTTCTTCAGCATAACTATAAAGATGTCGAACACATTAAGAGCATTGCGGCGATTCCTCAAATCATAGAGAAGTCTATCTTTATTGACAAAGAGGGGAATCGTGATATGGAGAAAAATCCGAATGTGAGCGAATATCAGCACTATGTGTGTGGACTGAAGATCGGTGGTGAGGACTATACAGTATTATCGACCATTGCTGTAGATAAGGATGGTAATCGTTACTACGACCATAATCTCACTCGCATTGAGAAAGGAAAACTGCTTGACCAAATAAATGCCCAAGCAGTTAACTCTGAGGGTTTTGGCACAACGCCCGGAACCAATCCTACTACCCTTTCCGGCTTCAAAGGTAAAAAACTCATTTCTGTTCTCCAAAACAATTCGTCAAAAATCGTTGACGAGAACGGAGAGCCGAAAGTGTTTTAC
>CAVKAQ010000228.1:0-2073 GCA_963654225.1 Butyricicoccaceae bacterium
CCCATATTCATACTCGTCCGATAAGGTCAATCTCGGACGTGCGACAAAGGTCGCCTGCAATGCCGTCAAAGCCCAGGCGCTTCTTCTGGCGGCGTCACCTCAGTGGAACGGCAACTCTGACTATTACTCTCTCCTGAGGGACAATGACGGAAAACCGCTCGTGGACGAGTCTTATGACGTGAACAAGTGGAAAAAGGCTGCAGAGGCTGCGAAATCTGTCATTGACCTTGCTGAGCAGCATCAGGGTGATACAGGTCTCGGATTGTATTACGGTGACAAGAACGATGTGAATTCAGCGGACTATAATCCGTACAAGGCATATTACAATATCGAGATGACAGGATGGAACGAGGAGATTATCTTCGGAACTGTTCAGATTGCCAGAAGTGCCTGGAATGATTATCCGCCGCGCTACGGCTATATGTACCATACACTTCCGGCCAACGCCAAGGTGAAGTTCAACGGCGGTACGGCACCGACGCTCCGTCTTGTGGACGCATTCTATATGGAAAACGGTAGAGGAATAGAAGACCCTCTGTCAGGATACGTCGAGAGCGGTTTCGCTTCATCCAACGGAGACCACTACAATCCTGTCACAGGCGGGCAGCCGAAATTTGACGAATCCACTGAAGACGGAAGGAAAGGCCTCATCAACGACCTCAAGACTCTTGACAGCTGGGGCCATTCGAAAGGCGACTGGAATATGTTTGCGAACCGTGAGGCACGTTTCTATGCGTCCATCAACTACAACCACAGAGTCCAGATTTTCTATCCTTCCGACAAAGAATGGATGAATGCCTTGAACAACCGTGAAGATCAGCAGGACGGATGGGGCAGACTCGAGGTTTACTACGGCGGTATGTCCAACAATGACAATATCACCTATTATCCTCACACCGGATTCCTTACACACAAGAGAATCATTCCTGGAGATTTCTCCAACCAGACTTTCTCCAAGAACTATGTGACTGTCTATATCCGCTACGGTGAGATACTTCTCGACTATGTGGAAGCTCTGAATGAGTATGATCCGACAAATGCCGACATAAAGAAGTACTGGGATATGATCCGCAAGAGAGCCGGTCTTCCAAGTATATTCGACACTTATCCGGAAATCGCAGGCGATAAAGACGCACAGCGCAAATACATCCTTCGCGAGCGTCAGATTGAGCTCAACTTCGAAGGCGACAGGTACTTCACCTGCCACAGGCGTCTTCTCTGTATGGACGCGTCCGCCAGTGCGGTGACATCCAACGAGGTGGGCAAATTCGGAGACAACGGTCCGGTCTGGGGTCTGTCAACACGTGCCGGCAACGCCAAGACCAACAGCTTCAAGACTACGGAGTTCTACAAGAGGTCCATTACAGAGACCCGTATTTTCAAGAAGCAGTTCTATCTCTTCCCGATACCGCAGGATGAGATCAACAAGAGTCCTGGACTTACTCAGAATCCTTGGTGGTAGAATCTTAAAATGAATATATAGAGATGAAACATTTATTCAATACTATAATGATTTTGGCGGCTGCCAGCCTCGGACTGGTCTCTTGCGATATCGATAAGACATTCGATACCAAGATACCTCAGTATCCGCTGACTCAGCTTGTCAAGAGCGCAACCGCAACAGTCGGAGACGAGACGGTTGACGGCGTGGTTGACAATGATGCTCACACCGTAACTTTTGTGTTCAAAGAGACGAAGGACTTTTCTTCAGTATCAATCAAGATGACTTATCCGTCAAGAGTTGTCCGTAAGGATGGCGCATTGGATGAACTGACAGCTGATCTCAGCTCCAGCAAGGCCTACACTTTCGTTGTGAACAACCTCGAAGAAGACGTCACCTACTCGATGACTGCGTTCAGAGCTGCGACAATCAAGGTTGACAGGACCAAATGCTCGGTCGTCACCGGACTTGAAGGCGATGCCAATCCGGAGAAATTGAGCACGACCACTAACCCTGAAGGAAAGTACGGCTCATTGCCTAAGCACCTCTTCGACGGCATTTATATGACGGCCAAGCCGACTTCTGATGAAGACAATCATCAATGGAGTTCAATCGGTTACAGATCTTTCGGA
>CAVKAQ010000229.1:0-2063 GCA_963654225.1 Butyricicoccaceae bacterium
TGATTCCCTACGAAGAACTCGCGGCGGAAAACGCCAGGCTCCTCGGCATCATAAAGGCCCTGAAAGAGGAGAATGCGGTCCTTCGTTCAATGCTCCCGCCGAAAGCGGAATTGCTGCCAAAGCCCAAAGAACCTGAACCTAAACCTCAGCCATTGGACAGGGAGGCTGTCATCGCACAGAGGCTCTCTCTGTTCCGAAGTCTGTTCCGTGGCCGGGAGGATGTATATGCCCAGCGTTGGGTAAGCAAGGACGGCGGGCGTGCCGGGTACAAACCGGTATGTGATTTCACGAATGAACGTGGCTGGTGCACCAAATTCCCATACGGTGCAGCCAATTGCTCGAAGTGCAAGGCACGTCAGGACAGACCGTTGACAGACGAAGAGATTGCACGTCATCTCAACAAGAATGCAGGAGAAGAAGATGTCATCGGCATATATCCATTACTTGACGACAACTCCGTCTATTTTCTCTGTGCCGACTTTGACGACAAGACCTGCAAGCACGGATACAAGGAGGATGTCCTGTCCTATGTGACTGTATGCCGCGAGTGGGGAATTCAGCCTTGCATCGAGCGCTCACGTATGCGAACTGGAACTGTCGAAATCTTCCGAAGACAAACCGTGGGAGATTCCGAAGCCCAAGGAAATCTCGTTCGAGGACTTCACCGGAGAGGTTGAGGTTATCAAGGCGAACCGCATATATCTCCCTCTGGGCAGGTTGTCAGCAAAAGCCGTCAGTCATATAAAGAGACTTGCGGCCTTCCATAATCCGAAATACTACGAACTTCTGAATGGCCGCAAGCCTTTATATAATACGCCGTCCGTAATCTGCAGGGCAGATATGACGGATGAATACTTGTCAGTCCCGAGAGGATGCGAACAGCCGTTGATAGAATTGTTCCATAGCAATTTCACCTCGTGGTCAACCATAGACAAGACGAATCCTGGCAGACCGATAGATGTCTCTTTCAATGGCCAGCTCCGAGAGGAACAGGAAGCCGCAGTCAAGGCGCTGCTTTCTCGCGATAACGGAGTCCTCCACGCAACAACTGCATTCGGCAAGACTGTCACGGCAGCCGCGCTGATTGCCCGAAGGAAAGTGAACACTCTCATTCTTGTTCCTACAAGTGCCCTGCTTGGACAATGGAAGAAGGAACTCGAGAAATTCTTGATTATCAACTTTGAAGCTCCGGAAGAACAGAAAGGAAAACGTGGCAGAAAGAAGGAGTTCAGCCCCATCGGCCTCATAGGAGGAGCAAAGGACAGCAGACACGGCATCGTTGACATAGCCATAGTTCAGTCCTGTATATCCGACAATGAAGTGAAAGACTTCGTCCGGGACTACGGGATGGTGATAGTGGATGAATGTCATCACATCCCGGCCGTGGGGTTTGAACGAGTTGTTGACTACGCCAGTGCCAGATATGTCTATGGACTGACGGCAACTCTCCACAGGGAGGACGGACTTGACCCGATAACCTTTATGCAGTGCGGCCCAGTACGATACAAATCCGACGCGAAGGCCCAGATGGCAAGGCAGTCCTTCGGACGCGTACTCATTCCGAGATTCACGGCATTCCGTACAACGGAAGAAAAGAGCATCGCCACTCTGTACAATGCGGACCTTGCCGCCGACAAAGCAAGAAATGAACTCATAGTCAAGGATATTGCCGCTGCTCTGAAAGAAGGCCGCACGCCTCTTGTGCTTACCAAACTCCGTGAGCACATCACAACCTTGTCAGAAATGCTCCAGCCGTATTGTGCAAACATCATCTGCCTGACGGGCACCGCTCCGACGAAAGAGAAGCGTGAGGCTATGGAGCGGCTCAAATCGATAGCCGACGATGAACCTCTTGTCGTGATAACCACAGGCAAATATGTGGGCGAAGGCTTTGACTTCCCGCGTCTGGACACTCTGATTATGGTTCTGCCGGTTTCTTACCAGAACATTGTCCAGCAATATACCGGCCGTCTGCATCGTGAATTTGAAGGCAAGAGGGAAGTGCAGGTCTATGACTATATCGACATCCACGTCCCTTGTCTGGCAAGGATGTACAGCCGTCG
>CAVKAQ010000230.1:0-2045 GCA_963654225.1 Butyricicoccaceae bacterium
GAAATAAACGAAGTCAAGCGGATTGCAGGGCTGAAGGATACGGGGAAACGGTAGGTTTGAGAGGAATGTGACATTTAGTGTTATAGCAAAGAGGTACTATAAGCATGATAGGTATTTTTTCATTTTTCGCAGGGGCAGGTTTCCTTGATTTGGGTTTTGAGACCACTGGGCATTATAAGACATTGTTTGTCAATGAATTTAAATATTCTTTCAATCATATTTATCAGTTTTCAAGAGAAAGAATGGGGATTCCTTCGCCGACATACGGACATCACGTCGGGGATGTAGCGGTATGGCTTGACGATAAGGATGAGAACAATAAACTGCATAACTGGGTAAAAGAATCAAGGTGTTTGGAAGGCATCGATATGGTGGGCTTCATCGGAGGTCCACCGTGCCCGGATTTCTCTGTTGCGGGAAAGAACAAAGGAAAGGAGGGAGACAACGGAAAACTGTCGCAAACATATGTTAATCTCATATGTGACATTAAGCCGGACTTCTTTGTTTTCGAGAATGTAAAAGGCTTATATAGAACGGCTAAACATAGAGAGTTCTTTGAACAGTTGAAATCTCAATTGAGAGCGGCTGGCTATAATATGACGGAGCAGCTTATTAATTCCATTGAATTTGGTGCGCCGCAAGATAGAGACCGAATCATCCTGGTTGGTTTTCAGCGAAAATTCTCAAAACCCTTGGGCATTGTGTCAAAGGCTGGCACGATTACAAACTTTGATTGGGATAAAAACAAGAAGTTCTCAAGAGAGGTTTTCAATTTGCAATGGCCCACGACTTCAAGGTATGTAGAGAATGGAGAGCTGTCTATGCCTGAGGGTATTATTCCCGAGCTGACGGTGCAATATTGGTGGAAGAAAAATGACGTGGCCAACCATCCCAACGAGTCTATGTATTTTAAGCCACGAGCAGGATTGTACAGGTTTGAATCCAAAGATGAGGGAGACAATGAAAAGAAATGCTACAAGAGGCTACATCGTTGGCGCTACTCCCCAACAGCCGCGTATGGCAATAATGAGGTTCATATTCATCCGTATTTGCCAAGGAGAATATCAGTAGCTGAAGCACTTGCCATACAATCGCTTCCGGCATCTTATGTGATACCTGATGATGTTACTCTCACAGATGCATTTAAGACAATCGGCAATGGCGTTCCCTATTTAGCGGCAAAGGGCATTGCGCTTGATATTTATGATTATGTAACCCGCAAACACTAATGTTATGGAACTACAGCACTTGATTAGCCTGATAAAGGAGTTGACTCCTGGCACAAGATGTAAGTATGTCAGGGGTGAGGATTATTGTACTTATGTGGGTGTCGAGGAGGAAGAGCCACGAGTCAATGCGCTAACTCCGACTGGAGAAAAACATAGCGTTTCCGGTTCGTATCTTACAAAACTGGCGGACAGCATAAAAGGATATGTCCCATTCAATATCAGTCAGTTGATGAATAATAGCGGGTCCAATCGACCTGTTATTGAATCCATTGTTGCTCACACGTCAGAATTCTATTGGATTCAGTATAAACGGGCAAGATATGTAGTATGGATTCCATCAGAAAGGCATACTCCAAATTTATTACTGGAGTGGAAAGACGAAGAATCCTTGAAACGAATGGAGCTTGAAAATGTTGCGCTTGAGAGCCATAAGAAAAAGGATGACAATGACAAGTCCTTTGTCCAAAAGATTGAGATTCTCTTGAAAGCCAAGAAAAACCTCATCTTGACCGGCGCTCCGGGAACGGGCAAGACGTACATCGCCAAGCAGGTGGCGGCATCGATAGTATCTGACGGCACGAAGAAATGGAGCGAGCTTGACGATTCGCAGAGAGGGCAGGTGGGATTCGTGCAGTTCCATCCGTCATTCGACTACACTGACTTCGTTGAGGGACTTCGTCCGGACAAGGGCGGGAACTTCTCGCGTCAGGACGGCATATTCAAGGAATTCTGCAAAAAAGCCCTCCAGGATCCGGATTCCGACTTCATTTTCATAATCGATGAGATCAACCGGGGTGAGCTCTCCAAGATATTCGG
>CAVKAQ010000231.1:0-2036 GCA_963654225.1 Butyricicoccaceae bacterium
CGTGGTGATTCCTTGCCAGTCGGTGTTTGACGTGCAGATAGCCGCGCGTCTCGGCTTCAAGTTCATCGAAGGGAATGTCAACAAGACAGCCACACCGGGCAAGTACATCGTGATGCACGGCGAACGCGGCAAGCTCGGCGGTCAGGTGATGCGTCTTGACGGAAGCAGCGCTGAGGATGTGGTTATCAGCGAGACCTCGTTCGAGGACCTGATGAACAATTTCGTCTATCGCTCGAAGTACGCGAAATACCGCACCCACATCACCTCTCTGGAGGAATTCCTCACCGAATGCCGCCGCAACAACATCGCCCCGATGATTCAGCACGTTGACGAACAGGAGGTTGAAATCATCAAGTCTTATATGGGCAACAACTTCATAATGTACTGGGGCTATCGCGAGGAGTTCTCCGGACCTATCCTTGAATACTGGGGCTACAAGACCAAGGAGGAAATCCTCGGCAGATGCAGGTTCATCGGAAATGGCGCTCCTTATATGTACTGTATGGGCAACACGCACGATTTCACGGACGAGCAGCTGGCGGATATCTGCAAGGAAGTCCACAAACTCGGATGTTACATCGGGTTCGCCGGATCCTATGAGGACAGGGCAAGGTCCGAAAAGATGCTTGCACTCGGAATGGACTTCTCGGCCTCAGGCTGCGAAATCAACGAGATTGCGACCGGCAACCTCTGCAATCTGACCGCGGACCTGAGTTTCGATGATTTCAAAACGAACGGAAAGACAGTGGAGCACGTCTTGAAACTCGCAAAAGGCCAAACACTTAAGCCTTGCGTTGAACTCTGCAAGGAATTTCTTTCCGGAGGCAGTCTGCACATAATGTTCAAAGGAAAGCTCAAAGTCGATATGGGTGACTACATCCACACAGAGTACGAGTCGGACGGCTCCCGTTCAACGTGGATCAGCACCTATTTCATCGATCAGGCTCCAACCTTCACCATCACGGCAACAGAGCCGACAGAGATTCTTACGATGACCTACAAGGCATCAAAAATGTAATTCCAAATCGTTAACCATCACACAACCATAGTATTATGAAAGCGACAAATAACCGGACAATAAAGAAGGCCGCTGCTTTGATGTCAGCCTTGTGCGGAATATGGGCGATAAATTCTTACCAAGTTCAGGCGGCGCAGACCGATCCTGACTGGCAGAACGCTTCAGTCGTGGAGCGTAATCGTCTCCCGATGCGTGCATCCTTCCATACTGATGACCCGGTGATGTCGCTTCACGGACTTTGGAAATTCAAATGGTACGAAACTCCTGACGGCCGCTCGACCACATTCCACCAGCAGCTGACCGATGATTCGGACTGGGGCGAAATGCCTGTTCCGGGAATATGGGAGGTCAACGGCTACGGCGACCCCCTCTATGTCAATATCGGATATTGCTGGAAAGGCCAGTTCGAGAACAATCCTCCATACGTTCCGGTGGAGAAAAACCACGTAGGCCAGTACAGAAATACATTTACGGTTCCGGCCGACTGGAGCGGAAAGCAGATTCTTCTGCACATCGGTTCGGCCACATCCAACATCAGAGTCTGGATAAACGGCAAGGAAGTCGGCTACAGCCAGGACAGTAAACTGGAGGCGAGATTTGATGTCACCAAGTTTGTAAAACCGGGAGAAGAGAACCTGTTCGCATTCGAGATATTCCGCTGGTGTGACGGCACTTACCTTGAAGATCAGGATTTCTGGAAATTGGCCGGAATCGCACGCGAGACTTATCTGACGGCAAGGGAGAAAGAGCATATCGAGGATGTCAACGTCACCGCTGACGCTGATGGTAACCTGACTTGGAAAGTGCTGGCCACCAAAGGGATAAAGGATATCAAATTCAGAATACCAAGGTTGGGATATTCATTGACGCTTAACAAACCGTCCGCTGTCAAGGATGACCTGAAAGTCTTTGAAGGTGCAGCGCACTTCGACAATGTAAGTCTTTGGAGCGCCGAGACACCGAACCTTTACTACGTGGAGGTCAGCGCCACTGACGGAAAGAAATCCTGCGGCAGGGC